>DXDX01000172.1 GCA_019115265.1 Candidatus Flavonifractor merdigallinarum
ACAAATGGGGCGGCCCCCTAAAAAGGCCGCCCTTTTGGAGGGGAGTGGAGAGGGGAACGAGAAGTTCCCCTCTCCGCCTTTTCTTTCCCCGGTTTCTTTTCCGCGAAAAGAAATCGGGCGCTACCCGCGCAGGGTGCCCGTCCGGCGAGGACAAAATCCCCCGCCGTTGTGGCGGCTTTCGTCAAAACCAGCCCAGCCGGTCTGGCATCCTGTAAAGTTCTGGTTTACTCCTCCACACCCAGGGCGGCGGCCCAGTCCGCGGCCTTGAAGCCCACCAGCACAAAGGACTCTGCAATCAGCATGGGGCGCTTGACCAGCATCCCGTCGGTGGCCAGTAGCGCCAGCTGCTCCTCCTCGCTCATATTCGGGAGCTTGTCCTTCAGCTCCAGCGCCCGGTACTGCATCCCGCTGGTGTTGAAAAAGCGCTTGAGGGGCAACCCGCTGCGGCTGTGCCAGTCCTTCAGCTCCACCGCTGTGGGGTTCTCCCCCTTGATGTCCCGCAGGGTATAGGAAATCTGGTGCTGGTCCAGCCAGTTCTGCGCCTTCTTACAGGTGCTGCACTTGGGATAACAGAGAAAAATCATAGAATACCTCCTGTTTGGTCGTAGGGCTATCGTACCCTCTTCCCCTCTACTTTACCGAAAACTCTCCAGTATGGCAACCCCCTGGAAGCACTTGACACCCCGGAGACAGCATGGTAATATAATGGACAATGAGAGCGTGAAGAACGGGAAAAGTAGCATCTCCCCCAGCGGACAGAGAGGGCGCGCCACGGCTGAAAGCGGGCCTCCAACGGCGGATGCGAAGTGCGCCCGGGAGCGTGGGGCGTAATGGCCCCCGGCAGGCCGCCGTTATGGGCCGGGCTGGTTGCTGGACCGGCTGTGAGTGAATACAAGAGTGGAACCGCGACTGACAAGCCGCCTCTTGTGCCCCCAGGGCATAAGGGGCGTTTTTATTTTGAGGGAGGGGAACACATTATGACCCGTTTAGGCGAGACTTTGGCGGCCTATCAGGCCCGCGACCCGGCGGCCAGAAGCAAACTGGAAATTTTCCTGCTCTACCCCGGCGTACACGCCATCATCTATCACCGCATCGCCCATTTCCTCTACTGTCACAACTTGAAATTTCTGGCCCGGTTCGTCTCCCAGTGGAGCCGCTTCTGGACCGGCATTGAAATCCATCCCGGCGCCAAAATCGGGCGGCGCTTTGTCATTGACCACGGCATGGGCATTGTCATTGGCGAGACTGCCGAGATAGGGGACGACTGCCTCATCTACCACGGCGTCACTCTGGGCGGCACCGGCAAGGACCAGGGCAAGCGTCACCCCACCTTGGGCAACAACGTCATGGTGTCCACCGGCGCCAAGGTGCTGGGCCCCTTCAAGGTGGGGGACGGCGCCCGCATCGCCGCCAACGCGGTGGTTTTGAAGGAAATTCCCCCCAACGCCACCGCCGTGGGCGTGCCCGCCCGGGTGGTGCGCATCGCGGGCGAAAAGGTGGACTACGCCTCCCGGGTGGACCAAATCCACGTCACCGACCCGGTGCAGAAGGAGCTCCAGGCCATCTCCTCCCGTTTGGAATTTTTGGAGCGCATGATGGACGAGGAGTCCCGGAAAACCAATCAGTAAAACACCCCGCGCCTCTGGCGTGAGAAAGGATGAGCAACGAATGAAACTCTACAACTCTCTGACCCGCCGCAAGGACGAATTTCAGACCCACACCCCTGGCCATGTGGAGATGTACACCTGCGGCCCCACGGTCTACCACTTTGCCCACATCGGAAACCTGCGCTCCTACATCATGGAGGATGTGCTGGAGAAGTTTTTGCGCTATGCGGGGTATGATGTCAACCGGGTTATGAACATCACCGACGTGGGCCACTTGGCCAGCGACGCCGACACCGGCGAGGATAAGATGCTCAAGGGCGCCAAGCGAGAGCACAAGAGCGTCATGGAGATTGCCCAGTTTTACACCGACGCCTTCTTCTCCGACTGCGAAAAGCTGAACATCAAGCGTCCCGACGTGGTCCAGCCCGCCACCGGGTGCATTGATGAGTATATCAAGATTGTCTCCAGCCTGCTGGAGAAGGGCTACGCCTATCTGGCGGGGGGCAATGTATACTTTGACACCTCCAAGCTGGAGCGCTACTATGTGTTCAACGACCACGACGAGGAAGATTTGGCCGTGGGCGTCCGGGACAGTGTGGAGGAGGACCAGAACAAGCGCAATAAGGCGGACTTTGTCCTCTGGTTCACCAAGAGCAAGTTTGAGGACCAGGCCCTCAAATGGGACTCTCCCTGGGGGGTGGGCTATCCCGGCTGGCACATTGAGTGCTCCGGTATCTCCATGAAGTACAACGGCGAGTATCTGGACCTCCACTGCGGCGGCATTGACAACGCCTTCCCCCACCACACCAACGAGATTGCCCAGTCGGAGGCCTATCTGGGCCACCCCTGGTGCCCCCAGTGGTTCCATGTCCACCATCTGAACACCAACTCCGGCAAGATGAGCAAGTCCAAGGGGGAGTTCCTCACGGTGTCCCTGTTGGAGGAAAAGGGGTACGACCCACTGGTCTACCGCCTCTTCTGCCTCCAGAGCCACTACCGCAAGGGGCTGGTGTTCTCCTGGGAAAACCTCGATAACGCCAAAACCACCTATGAAAAGCTCCTCAAACGGATTGCCGCTCTCAAGCCGGAGGACGGCCCCGTGGACCAAGCGGTGGTGGCGGAGTATCGCCAGAAGTTCCTGGACCAGGTGGGCAATGATTTGAACACCTCCATGGGAATCACCGCCCTCTATGACGCCCTGAAGGCCAAAACCAACGACGCCACCCGTCTGGCCATTCTGGCCGACTTCGATCAGGTGCTCAGCCTGGATCTGCTCTCCAAGGCGGAGCAACTCCGCCAGCAGGCGGCCAACCAGGCCAAGACGGAGAGCGCTGGGGGCTACACCATCACCGGCGAGGGGGACCCGGAGATTGACGCTCTGGTGCTCCGCCGGGCGGAGGCCAAGAAGGCCAAAAACTGGGCGGAGGCAGACGCCATCCGGGACCAGCTCAAGGCCATGGGCATTGAACTCACCGACGTGCCCGGCGGCGCTATGTGGAAGCGCGTATAAACGAAGCTGTGACACCGGCCAAGCCGGGGAGGATTTGCGCTCGCCGCGCGGGCGTCCTACGCGGACAGCGCCCGATTTCTTTTCGCAGAAAAGAAATCGGGGAAAGAAAAGGCGGAGAGGGTAACTTCTCGTTCCCCTCTCCACTCCCCTCCAAAAGGGCGGCCTTTTTAGGGGGCCGCCCCATTTTTGGGCGGTGACTTTTAGTCTTTGCGGTTACCTGTCTTGCATGGCAGTACAACGCTTTCCTCATAGGCGGAAAGCTTGGTTCAAATGGCACCGCACCGACGCAATCCCACCGCAGCGGACCTTTAGCCGGGAAGCGCATTTGGGGGAGTGCAGAGGGGGTTGCCCCCTCTGCGCTTTCTTTCCCACCGCTTTCTTTGGCAAAGAAAGCGGTGCCCCCGCTGGGTAAGCGGCCCGCGCGGCGAGCGCACAAAACCCCAGCGCTGGGAGCGCCTCTCACAAACGCAAAAGGCCGTCACGGAATGAAATTTTCCGCGGCGGCCTTTCCTGTATTTTTACGAATAAACGGGGCGCTCCAGCAGCCCAAACCGGCCCACCGGCAGCAGCACCGCCACCGCCCGGCCCAGAATGTACTGCTCATCCACCACACCCAGGCGGGTATCCCGGCTGTCATCAGAGCGGTTGCGGTTGTCTCCCATCACAAAGACGCTCCCCTCCGGGACCAGCACCGATGTGATGGTCTCAAAGGAGCTGGCGGGGGGCTCCACCATGGCCTCCTTGATGTAGGGCTCGTCCAGCACCACCCCGTCCACCGAGACGGTGCCCGCATCGTAGTCAATGTCCACCTGCTGACCGCCCACAGCAATCACCCGCTTCACAATGGCGCCGTCCACCTGCCCAAAGGGTTTGGTGAGCACCACAATGTCCCCCTGCTTTGGGGTGTAGGCGATACTCTGGAGGAGCAGCAAGTCGCCGTTCTGGAGGGTGGGCTCCATGGAGGAGCCGTCCACCCCCACCACGCGGCCCACAAAGGTGAAGAGGAGAATGAGCACCACCAGAGCGATGGACATGGTCTGGAGCCAGAGGAACAAATCCTGTTTGAGGGCATCGCCGCTGGAGAGCTCCTCCTCACGCTCCGGCATGGGCGGCCACCTCCTTCTGGGTGAGGGTCACCCGATGTACGCCGCACGCCTTGGCCAGATGGGCGCTCTCCCGGCTGTGGCAGGTGAAGAGAAGAATCTGCCGCTCTCCTGCCAGCTCCTGGAGGATCTCCAACGCCAGCTCCATCCGGTGGTCGTCAAAGTTGGCCAGCGCGTCATCCAGCACCAGGGGGATGGACTCCTCAGAGGGCAGGGCCAGCTCACACACCGCCAGACGCACCGCCAGATAGAGCTGATCCATGGTCCCACGGGAGAGGGTGAGGGCCCGGTGGGGGAGCACTTCCTCTTCCCGGCCGGCCATGGCGTCAAACTCCCGGGTGAGGGCCACCGTCTGATAGGCGCCCCCGGTGAGGCGCTCCAGCAGCGCCCCGGCCTTCTGATTGAGGGCGGGGGCAAAGCGGCCCTGGAGGGACTGGTTGGCGGTGCTCAGGCTCTCCAGCGCCAGCTGAATGGCCTGATACTCCGCCTGGCGGCGCTCCAGTTCCTCCTGGGCACTCTCCCGCCGGGACTGGGCCAGAGCGGGGTCCCCCAGGGTATTCAGCTCTCCCCGAGCGGTGGCCAGCACCCCGGACAGGCGCTGAATTTCCCCCTCCACCGCGCTCAGCCGGGCACCGGTGTAAGTGGCATCATAGCGGGGCTCCAAATCCTCCATTCCCTCTGGAATCTCCTCATCTCCCTGGGGAGCGGGCAGACGCTGGGCCAGCTTCTCCAAATCCTGACGGCGCTGGACTGCCTGCTCCAGCTTTTCCTGGAGAAAAAGGGCCTTGGAGATGGCAGCGGAGAGGGTGAAGGCGTCTTTCACGCCGGGGGCAAAGGACTGCACCAGGGTGAGAATGCGCTCCCGGAGCACATCCCGCTCTTTGATCTGATCCAGCTGGGCCTGTTCGGCGGCCTCACAGTCCCGGACAGCCTCCCGCCGCCGCTCCCAGTGGGCGCGGTAGTCGCGGGCCCGGTCCAGAATCTCGTCCGGCTCTTCCACCCCGTAGTGCTCCAGAATCTCCGCCTGGCGGTCCAGCATCTCAGCGCCTTCCCGCCGAATCCGCATTCCCTTGGACAAAAGGACCACACCGGCCACCAGCAGCACCGCCGCCGCCACAAAGAGCAGCGGCGTCACCAGCGCGCCCACCAGACCGGCGGCCACACCCAGCAGCATCAGCGCCACACCAATAGCCAACTTTCCGCCGAAGGCTGCCGGCTCAATCTCGGCCTCTCGCACGTCCTCTGAGGCCTGTTCCCAGGCCTCGTCCGGCGTCAGGCCATCAAAGAGCGCATCATCCTCTTCCTTGCGGACTTCATCCAGCGCCTGTACCGCCTGTTCATGGCGGAGCTTGGCCTGTTTCACCCCCTGCTCAATGGTGCGCAGGCAGGAGAGCTCCTCCTGAGTGCGGCGGAGGATCTCCCGCTCGGGGGTGGGGCCATTTCGGGTCAGCTCCCAGCGGAGCTTGTCCTCCTCCGCCCGGGCAGCGGCCAGCTCCCCCTGAGCTTGGTCCCAGGCGGTGCGGCGCTCCGCCTCCGCCCGGGCCTTGTGGCAGGCTTTCTCCCGCACCAGGAGGGCCTGTTCCTCCCGCAGCTCTTCCAGGGTCTGACTGGCCTCCTGGGCCGCCCGGTGGGCCCGGCTCTGCCGCTCCAGCTGGACTTCCAGGCCGGACAGCTCCTCCTCCAACCGGGGAATGAGGCCAGTCTTGTTGTGCTTGCGGCGGTTGAGCCAGTCCCGGAGCTGTCGCTCCACCTGGGAGTAGGACACATCCTCCTCGCCGGAGGAGATCAGGGCGGCAATGCGCTTTTCCAGCGCCGGGGAGCTGTCCACCGGGGTACTCCCCTGCCCCACAAAGGCGGAACGCTCAAACACCTCCCGGGGCACACCCAGCAGCATCTCCCCCACATTCTCGGCGGTAAAGCCGGGCAGCACCTCCCCGCTGTCGGTATCCACCACCTCACAGCGGCCAAAGGGGGTATTTTTCAGCTGTCCCCGGCGGATGGTGAGGGAGCGGCCATGCCACTCCACCTCCATCTCGCCCTCCATCACCGCGCCGCTCCAGGGCTGGTAGCGGTTTTTCTCCGCAATAAAGCCCTGCCGGTCCCGCTCCTTGGTGGGGATGCCGTAGAGCATAGCCCGCAGAAAGGCGGACCAAGTGGATTTGCCCCCCTCGTTGGGGGCCTGGATAAGATTGAGCCCTCCCTCCAGCTCCAGCGTTTCATTCTGGAGCTTTCCGAAGGTGGCCTTCATACGTTTTACAATCATAGCGGGTCCTCCCGATGTTCCAGGGCCGCCAGAGCAAAGCGGGCGGCCAGTTCCAGGGAGGCCCGCTCCTCCTCTGAGGGGGCCTCCTCCATGCGCCGTTTCAAGTCCCGCAGGACCAGTCCGGTGAGGGTATCCTCTTCCGCCCGCTTCCAGAGGTCCTGGCGCAGGCGGGTGTGGTCCCGCAGGGAGACGCTGTAATAGTGGGGAGCGGCCAGCGCCAGAAGCGCGGACAGGTTGGGCTCCTCGCTGCGCTCTCCGGTGAGTACGATGCGGCACAAATCGGGGCTGACCTGTTCCGGCAGCGCAGCCCGCACCGCATCCTCGATCGCCTGACCGGTGACATTCACCTCCTGGATGAGGTAGCGCCGGGTACACAGGGAGGCAAAGGCCAGCTCCGCCCCGCCGCTTCCCACTACGCCGCACAACACGCCCTTGTCTCCGGTCTCATCAAAGCCCCGCCCCTCAGGGCAGCCGGGGTAGGCCCAGCTGGTCTTGCCCGCGCGCTGTACCCCGGAACAGGCGTGGATGTGGCCCAAGGCCACATAGTCCAGGCCGCTCCCCTCCAAATCCTCCCGAGTGATGGGGGCGTAGCGGCTGTTGGGGCTCAAATCCCCGTGGAGGACCATGATGTGGATGCGCCCGTCGTCCGGGGCGTGGAAGTCCTGCAACGGCCGGTCCTCCCGGTAGGGGCCGGTGAAGGCGGTGCCGTAGACGGTGCAGTTGAGCTCGGGCAGCTCCACCTGCTCGATATTGGGCTCGGTAAAAATATGGATGTGCTTGGGCCACTTGCGAGCGTAGGCGGAGTGGGTGGTCCAGAAGTCGTGGTTGCCCGGGGCGATGAACACCTCCGCCTGAATGGAGCCCAGGGCTTCCACCAGGGCGTCCAGCGTCTCCCCGTAGAGGTCCCCGCCGTCAAAGAGGTCGCCGGACAAGAGCACCAAATCCGCCTGCGCCCGGTTGGAGAGCAGCGCCAGACGGCGCAGCAGCTCCCGCTGTTCCCCCCGGCGCTGGGCTGCCTTCTCCGGCGGCAGGGCCCCAAAGGGGGCGTCCAGGTGAAAATCCGACCCGTGGATGATGCGCAGTGACTGTTTCATAGGCTATCTCCCCTCACTTCCTCCAAGGGCGGCATTCTCCGGTGCTCCACCGGCCCCCACTCCGGCAGCGGCAGACGCTGCATGGCCCCAAAGACCCGGCTTTTCAGGCCGGGATACTGCTGCCCCAGGGTCTGAATCAGCTCCTTGACCTCCTGGCGCTTGGTGGAGCCGTCAGCGGGACAGGGGTTGAACACCACCGGCAATCCCTCCCGCTGGGCCACGTTGCGGATGTGCCCCTCCCCGCAGTAGAGCAGAGGCCGGATCTGCGAAATGCCGGTGCGGTCCAGCCAGGTCACCGGCTGGAAGCAGGAGATTCTCCCCTCATAAAAGAGGGAGAGGAAAAAGGTCTCCACCGCGTCGTCAAAGTGGTGGCCCAGAGCAATTTTGTGAATCCCCCGCTCCACCAGAGCGTTATGCAGGGCGCCCCGGCGCATTTTGGCGCACATGGAGCAGGGGTTTTTCTCCTTGCGGATGTCAAAAATCACATGGTGGATTTCCGAGGGAATTAAGGTAAAGGGCACCCCAATTTTCTCGCAGTACGCCGCGATGCTGGAGAAGTCCATCCCCGTCCGGCCCTCCGCCGCCCCCATATCCAGGGTAATGGCCTCCACGGTAAAGGGCTTGGGGTAGAACTCCCGCAGGCGGGCCAGCGCAGCCAGCAGCACCAGGGAGTCCTTTCCCCCGGACACCCCTACCGCCACGCGGTCCCCGGCCTGAATCATATCATAATCCTCCACACAGCGGCGGACATAGGAGAGTATCTGATTCATTCCATTCCTCCAAAGGGCTGTGTACAAACACTTTTTCCCAAAAACAATTTAAAAATTGAACGTGAGCTAGAGTGAGTATACGAGAGTTTAAAAGAGAATGAGAGAGATTTTATGATTATAAATAAAATTCTCGAAAAATCGCCTTGACACCGGCCAAATCCCGTACTATAATGCAACATGCTCCGCTCGTAGGTTCTATTCTACACGCGGGGCATGTGTTCTGTAAAGCCATATTTCACATAGAATTCAAGCAAATTGGAGGTTTCACCATGTCCACTTTTATGGCCAACAAGGGAAACATCGTCCGCAAGTGGTATATCCTCGACGCGGCCGGTAAGCCCCTGGGCAAGACCGCCGCTGCCGCCGCCACTCTGCTGCGGGGCAAGCACAAGCCCGAGTACACCCCCCACGCTGACTGCGGTGATTTCGTGGTCATCATCAACGCTGAGCAGGCCATCCTGACCGGCAAGAAGATGGAGCAGAAGTTCTACCGCACCCACTCCGGCTATCCCGGCGGCCTCAAGGAGACCAAGTACCGCCTGCTGATGCAGGACAAGCCCGAGCTGGCCATGAAGCTGGCCATCCGCGGCATGATGCCCCGCAACATCGTGACCAAGGACAGCCTGACCCGCCTGCACATCTACCGCGGCGCGGAGCACCAGCAGACCGCTCAGAAGCCCGAGCCCTGGGCTTTCAACTAAGCAGGAGGTAAACGAACATGTATAAGAGCAAGAAGCCTTACCTGTATGGCACCGGCCGCCGCAAGTCCTCTGTGGCCCGCGTGCATCTGTTCCCCAACGGCACCGGCTCCATCACCATCAATGGCCGTGACATTGACGAGTACTTTGGCCTGGAGACCCTGAAGCTGCTGGTCCGGCAGCCTCTGGCCACCACCGACACCCTGGGCAAGGTGGACATCGTGGCCACCGTCACCGGCGGCGGCGTGACCGGCCAGGCCGGCGCCATCCGCCACGGCGTGTCCCGCGCCCTGCTGGAGATGAACCCCGAGTACCGCGCCGCCCTGAAGTCCGCCGGCTTCCTCACCCGCGATCCTCGTATGAAGGAGCGTAAGAAGTACGGCCTCAAGGCTGCCCGTCGCGCTCCGCAGTTCAGCAAGCGCTAAACTTTATCAAAAGTGGTCAAAAACCCCGG
>DXDX01000022.1 GCA_019115265.1 Candidatus Flavonifractor merdigallinarum
CCGCCCTTTTGGAGGGGAGTGGAGAGGGGAACGAGAAGTTCCCCTCTCCGCCTTTTCTTTCCCCGGTTTCTTTTCCGCGAAAAGAAATCGGGTCCCCGCTGGATAAGCGGCCCGTCCGGCGAGGACAAACATTCCCCGGCTTGGCTGGGCCAAACTCCACACCCTTGTCTTTCCAGGCAAAAGGGGGTATGATGGTACTTCAAAGATACATAGCGAGGTACTGTATGGACTACAACGCATTTCAAGCCAAATTCCACCTCTCCCTCACCGGACAGCAGGGGCAGGCGGTGCAGCGCACCGAGGGCCCGGTGCTGCTGCTGGCTGTCCCCGGCAGCGGCAAGACCACGGTGCTGCTGGCCCGGCTGGGGTATCTGGTGTTCTGCCGGGAGGTGGAGCCCCAGAACATTCTCACCGTCACCTATACGGTGGCGGCCACCGCCGATCTGCGCCGCCGGTGCGCCGCTCTCTTTGGGGAGGAATTGGCCGGTTTTCTGGAATTTCGCACCATCAACGGCCTGTGCGCCCGGATGATCCGGCGATACGAACAGGTCACCGGGCGGCAGGCCTTTGAGCTGCTCTCCGACGAGGGGGAGATCACCCGCCTGCTGCGGGAGCTGTGGGTAGCTCAGACCCGGCAGTTCCCCAGTGAGAGCGATTTGAAGGAGCTGCGCACCCAGATTACCTATTGCAAAAACCAGATGCTCCGGGAGGAAGAGATGGCTTCCATCCATTTGGAGAGCGGGGCGGAATTTCTCCCTCTCTACCGGCGCTACCAGGAGCACCTGCTCCGCACCCGTAAGATGGACTACGACGACCAGATGGTCTACGCGCTGCGCATTCTGCGCTCCTGTCCGCCGGTACTGGACTTCTTCCAGCGGCGCTACCACTATCTCTGTGTGGACGAGGCGCAGGACACCTCCAAAATCCAGCACGCCATTCTCCGCCTGCTGGCCAGAGAACACCGCAATCTCTTTCTGGTGGGGGACGAAGACCAGAGCATCTATGGCTTTCGGGCCGCCTGGCCCCAGGCGCTGCTGGAGTTCGACCAGGTGTACCCCGACGCCGCGGTCCTCTTCCTGGAGGAAAACTTCCGCTCCACCCCCGCCATTGTGGGCCCCGCTGACGCCTTCATTCGCCGCAACCAGGCGCGGCGGGACAAGCACATGTTCACCCGCAATCCCGACGGCCCTCCCATCCGGCACACGGTTCTGCGGGACTGCCGCAACCAGTACCGCTATCTGTTAGAGGTGGCCAAGAACTGCACCGAGGAGACGGCGGTACTCTACCGCAATCACGCCAGCGCTGTCCCTCTCATTGACCTTCTGGAGCAGGAGGGGGTCCCCTACCGCTGCCGGGCGGGGGACGGCGTCTTTTTCAGCCACGCCACTGTGCGGGACATCACCGACGCCATCCGCCTGGCCTTTGAACCCAGCGACGGGGAGCGCTTCCAGCGCCTCTACTACAAGCTGGGCTGTCCCCTGAAAAAAGAGCGGGTACAGGCGGTCCTCCGCCGCCACGCCCAGCAGCCGGAGGAAAACGTTCTCTCCCTTCTGCTGGACTCCCCCGGACTGGAGCCCTGGGCCGCCGGAAAGGTAAAGGCTCTGCGCACCCACCTGACCCATCTTCTGGAGGGGAACAGCTTTCAGGCGGTGAACCGCATTGTCAACTATATGGGCTACGGGGAGTTCCTCACCAATCGGGGCATGGACACCAGCCGCCTCCACCCCCTGCTGGCCCTGTCCAACCAGACCCCGGAGCTGGAGGGCTTTCTCCGCCGCCTGGAGGAATTGGAGGAGATTGTGGCCCGGGGCGGAACGGGAGACACCGATTGTCCCTTCCTCCTCTCCACCATCCACGCCAGCAAGGGTCTGGAGTATGAGAAAGTCATTCTCATTGACGTTCAGGACGGGCTTTTTCCCTGCATTGCGGAGCCAGCCCCCGGCCAGCGTCTGAGCGAGGAGGACCAGGCCACTCTGGAAGAAGAGCGGCGGCTCTTCTATGTGGGCCTCACCCGGGCCAAGCGGCAGCTGGAAGTGCTCACCTGCACCCGGGAGTACGGCAAGCCCGCGCCCCCCGTCTCCTCCTTTGTCACCGCTGTGGTCTCCCCTGCCGCCCCGATGGCAGAGGAACGGTTGGTCCCCGGCCGCCTGGAGCAGTATCAGCCCGGCACCCGGGTGGTCCACCGCCGCTTCGGCCCTGGCACCATTCTCCAACTCCAGGGGCCCTATGTGCTTCTTGCTCTGGACGGCGGCGAGTGCCGGAAATTTGATCTGGAGGCCTGTCTGAAAAAAGGGCTGATGGGTCTGGAAACCCCCTCTGTTTGAGCGCCTCTCTTTTGGTCAAATGCTTGACAACCGCTTGGTTATTGGGTATGATTTTAGGTAGAAATGTGGTCGAACGCCGTCGTCTGCTCTCACATTCCGGTTCGCCGCTGTGTGTGCCCATTGTCTGTCCGCCTCCGCCGGACGGAGCCGGGAGATGGATAGACCGGACAGGGATGGCCGCTCCACTGCAAGCAAGGAGGAATTGGAATGTCGATCTTTGATCAAATCGGAAAGAAACTTTCAGATGCCGGCCAGGAGACTGCCACAAAGGCCAAGAACTTTGCAGAAGTCACCCGTCTCAACGGCATGGTGAGCGATCTGGAGAAGCAGATCGCCAAGATGTTCCAGGATATGGGTCAGTCCTACTATGAGCACCACCAGAATGACCCCAATGCGGAAGAGCAGGAGCGCATTACCGCCATCCAGAATGCCTACGCGGAGATTGCCCGCTATCAGGAGCAGATCAAACAGATCAAGGGTGTGGAGCGCTGCCCCAACTGCGGCGCGGAAGTGGCCATCGGCTCTGCCTTCTGCAACGCCTGCGGCGCCAAGCTCATGGCCCAGCCCCAGCCCACCGGCCGGGCGTGCCCCAACTGCCACGCCCCCGTCAACAGCGGGGACCTGTTCTGCAACGCCTGCGGCACCCGGATGCCGGACGGCGAGACACAGGGGGTGTAAGCTATGAAGTCGAGACTGGGCGTTTCAGTGGGTCTGTTGGCTGCGGCCGCCTATTTCTTCGGCCTGTTTTCCGGCTTTGTTCCCCTCTTTCTGGTGGCGGGCTACATCCTGCTGCGGGAGGATAACGACTGGCTGCGCTGGAGCGCGGTAAAGGCGGTTCTGGTGTGCCTCCTCTTCGCAGGTATCACGGCGGTCATCAACCTGATTCCCTCTCTGACCAGTTCCCTCTACTATCTCTCCATGATTTTCTCGGATGACCCCTTCCGAATCTCCAAACTGGACAACTTGATCGGTCTGATCCTTCAGCTGGTGGACATTGTCAAAACTGTTGTTCTGCTTTTGATGGGCTTCCGCGCTCTGCACCAGGGCAACCTGCCTTTGGGCAAGGTGGACCAGGCCGCCAGCAAACATCTGTTTGGCTAAGGGAATGTCCCTTTATTTGATGGAAGAGAGGATTTGAGTTTATGTTCTGTGGAAAATGCGGCACGCAATTCCCTGACGACGCGGCGTTCTGCCCCAACTGCGGGAGTCCGGCCCCCTTGGCGGCCCGGCCCTCCACCCCGCCCCCGGCGCCTCCGGTGGGCGCCTCCGCTCCTGTCGGCGCCCCGATGGGCGGGCGCCCCGCCGCCCCCGCTGCCAACAAGAATAAGATCATCGGCATTGGCGCGGTGGCCGTGGTGGCTGTTTTGCTGATTGTGCTGCTGATGAACCTCTTCGGCGGCCGGAGTCTGAAAAAGACGGTTGGCCTGTGCGTAGACGGCATGATGAAGGCGGATGCGTCCAAAATTCTGGACGCAGTCCCCAAGAAGCTCCTGGACGAGGAGCTGGAGTCCATGGGCTATGACACCAAGAAAGAGGCCATTAACGATCTCTCCGAGCAGCTGGAAAACACCTTGGACTACCTGGATGATATGTACGGCAGCAAGTGGTCCTACTCCTATGAAATCGTAGATGAGGACGGATACAGCACCCAGGAGCTGAAGGACCTCAACGAGCGGTATGAGGACTACGACTTGAAGGTCTCCGACGCCAAGCGGGTGGAAGTGGAAA
>DXDX01000173.1 GCA_019115265.1 Candidatus Flavonifractor merdigallinarum
GAGCGGGGGCCATATGTCCATAAGGAGGTGCAACAAAATGGCAAAGCTGAATGCAAATTACGAGACCGTCTATATCCTCGATCCCACCCTGACCGAGGAGGCCACCGCCGCTCTGGTGGAGAAGTTCAAGACCCTGGTGGAGAACAACGGTACGCTGGCCGAGGTTGACGAGTGGGGCAAGCGCCATCTGGCCTATCCCATCAACGACTACACCGAGGGCTACTATGTGCTCATGACCTTCAGCGCCGCGCCCGCGTTCCCCCGCGAGCTGGACCGCGTCATGCGGATCACCGACGGCGTGATGCGCTCTCTCATCATCTGCAAGGACGAGTAAGGGGGCAGCGAAATGCTGAATCGGATCATCCTCATGGGCCGACTGACCCGTGACCCGGAGCTCCGGCACACGCAGACGGGGACCCCTGTGGCCTCGTTTTCCCTGGCGGTGGACCGGGACTTTAAGGACAAGTCCACCGGCGAGAAGAGCACAGATTTTATTGACATTGTCGCCTGGCGCAATACAGCGGAGTTTGTCTCCCGCTATTTCACCAAGGGCCGCATGGCCGTGGTGGAGGGCCGGCTTCAGATGCGCGACTGGACCGACCGGGACGGCAACAAGCGCCGTTCGGCGGAGGTCATCGCGGACAATGTCTATTTTGGCGATTCCAAGCGGGATGCCGAAGGGGGCAGCTACGCGCCGCCTCCCCCTGCCTATGGCGGCTATGCCGCTCCGGCCGCACCCGCGTCCCCGGCGCCCGGCGCCTACTCCGCTCCGATGGGCGGCGACCAGTTCGCCGATCTGTCGGATGACGACGGAGAGCTGCCGTTCTAAAGACACAAGAGATTTACCGCCTCTGGTGGCGGTTGGGCGCATATGCGCCAGTTCCACTCCCCGGACCGCTCCTGGTCTGGAGGAAGTATTGTGAAAGGAGAACTGTACCATGGCTATGGATAGAGAGCGTCCCCGCGGCCGCAAGCGCCGCAAGGTTTGTACCTTCTGCGTGGACAAGGTGGAGCACATCGACTACAAGGACGCGGCCAAGCTGCGCCGCTTCCTGTCGGAGCGTTCCAAGATCCTGCCCCGCCGCACCACCGGCACCTGTGCCATGCATCAGCGCCAGCTGACCGAGGCCATTAAGCGTGCCCGTCAGATCGCCCTGCTGCCCTTTGTTACCGACTAAGTTTGGTGTGAAAAAACTAGAGACCGGCGTTTGCCGGTCTCCAGTTTTTTTAACACATGGACTTGGATTGTTCATACCGCCGGTTGCGCAGCCAGAGCAGCGCGTCCGCTGATACCATGACCACATTGATGAGATAGAGAAAGAGAACCGCGTCAAAGTTGTAGAGCAGCTTGTTGGCGATTCCGGCCAGGTATCCCAGAATCAGCACCAGGAGGAAGAACAGGCTCTTCCCCTGGGTGGAGCGGGATGTCCAGGAGCGCGCGATGGAAAAGGGCCATGCCGCCCCAAAGCACAGCAGCATCAGCGCTTCCAGGCCGCTCAATTCCGGTACACTCCCTTGAGGGTGGCCTGGTCCAGAATGTGGCCCTCCATCTGGCGGAACATCTCATGGAACCAGAAGCCGTCCTTCAGGTCCAGCATGGTGTCCAGCGCGTAGACGTGCAGCTCATAGGTGTGGGGGTCGTTGGGGGGTGCCATGCCGCCGTAGCAGGCGGAGAGGGCGGGGCTCTGCTGGCCGCCCTGGATGCTCACCCAGCTGTTGAGGCCCTGGACAAAGTCCGCGTTGGCCTGGCTGTCATTCTCGTCCAGCTTGGTGCGGGTGATGTTGGCCGCCACCCAGTGAATCCAGGAAAAGCCGCCGCTCACCGGGCAGGCGTCCTTATCCTCCAGGAAGAGGGCGAAGCTCTTGGTGCCCTCAGGGGCCTCCAGAATCTCCACAGGCAGGGAGTAGGTGGGCACGCCGTTTTCGTTGAAATGGGCGCCATGCTTGCCAAAGCGGTCCTCAATGACACCGTCTACAATACCGTGACTGATAACCTTCATAAGAAAAGTCCTCCTTGTGATGTTTGACAGTATCATAGCAGGCTTTTCCGGTTTGGTAAATTACCCACTTTTTTGTGGGTATGTCACAGCAGGCCCCGCTCCCGCAGCGGCTCTTCCATTCCGTGGCGCAGCATGTAGTCAATGCCAATCTCCTGCATGATTTTCAGGGCTGCCAGAATCTGTTCGCCCTGGGGCTGCGTCAGGTAGTATTCCGTTTTCAGGGGGTATCCGCCGGACACCTCTTTGTCCACAAAGCCAAAGGCGCACAGCTCCTTGAGGTGTTCCAGCAGCATCTTTTGGGTGATGCCCTCAATGTCCCGCTCCAGCTGGGCCAGGGTGGTTTTCCCGAAGCGGAGACGCCACAAGATAATGGGCTTCCACTTGCCCTTAATCATGTCGTGCACCAGCTCTAGTGGGCAGGTATAGGTTTCACGCAGCTTCATAACGTCCTCCATCCCCATTTGATGAACATGAACTCGTCTTGTTCAGTATAGCACAGGAGAGGGGAGACGTCGAGCAGAGAACAAAAAGGTTGGGACAGGCGGAATAGAGACATCCTCGATTTCAGTCTGTGATTACAGCATCAGAAGTGTCCCAACGACAATACACAGGAGGCCGACCCCCGCCTTTTTGGAGAGCTTTTCATGGAGCACGGCATAGGAGAAAAAGATGGTAACCAGAATACTCAGCTTGTCAATGGGCACCACCACACTGGCCGGGCCATCCTGAAGGGCTTTGTAGTAGCACAGCCAGGAGGCGCCGGTGGCGATTCCAGAGAGGAGGATAAAGAGGAACTCACGCCCAGGGATGTGCCGGACGGCGGCCTGTTTTCCCTTTACGAACACCACCAGCCAGGCCATCACCAGCACAACGCTGGTCCGCAGAGCGGTGCCCAGGTTGGACTCCACACCTGTAATGCCGATTTTGCCGAAAATGGCGGTCAAGCTGGCAAAGAAAGAGGATAAAACGGCGTAAATCAGCCAGGAGATTCCAGCCGTCTCAGCGGTGCGCTCTTTTTTCTGAATCATCAGGAGGGTGCCGCCGGCGATGCCCACCAGTCCCAGCAGCTTCCACGGGCTGATTGGCTCTCCCAGCAGGAGAAAGGCCAGCAGGATGGTGAGCACGGTACTGCACTTGTCAATGGGGACGACTTTGTTGATGTCCCCCAGCTGGAGCGCCCGAAAATAGCACAGCCAGGAGGCGCCGGTGGCCAGACCGGAGAGGATTAAAAAGGTCCAGGTGTACGGGGAAATCCCACCGATCTGCGCGGCAGAGCCCACGAGAAACACCATCAGCCAAGAGAACAGCAGGACGACAATGGTGCGGATGGCGGTGGCCACATCAGAGTCCGTTTTCCGAATCCCGCATTTTGCCAAAATGGCGGTAATCCCAGCAAAAAAAGCCGAGCCGGCCGCAAAGAAAATCCACATCACAGGTTCCACCTCCAAAGCTTGCATATCCCTGTGGTTCTGCCCCACGGCGCTTTTGCGCCGTACGAGCGTTTTGACGCAGGCAAAACCTCGGCGCAGGCGGAATTCATTTCCGCCGAGCATTTCCAAAAAAGGGTGAAGGCGGCTTTTCGCCGCCGAAACCCAAAAAGAAGGACAGCACAGAGGCTGTCCTTCTTTTTGGTGACCCGTCGGGGGCTCGAACCCCGGACCTTCGCCTTAAAAGGGCGTTGCTCTACCAACTGAGCTAACGAGTCATGTCATATATTTGAAAAAAGGGGCAAATCCCTTGAATTTTTTTGGCAGGGATGGCTGGACTCGAACCAGCGAGTGAGGGAGTCAAAGTCCCTTGCCTTACCACTTGGCTACACCCCTAAAGCGCAAGACGAAAAGCAGAGAGCCGGAGCGGAGCTCCGGCTCTTCCGCCTTGAGTCGTATGGGGTGGGTAAAGGGACTCGAACCCTCGACACCCGGAACCACAATCCGGTGCTCTAACCAACTGAGCTACACCCACCAGATACACGGTATCCTGCTTTGACAGAACATCGCACGCCAGAAGGGATTCGAACCCCTGGCCTACTGCTTAGAAGGCAGTTGCTCTATCCGACTGAGCTACTGGCGCATACGTAATGGAGCGGGTGACGAGAATCGAACTCGCATCCCCAGCTTGGAAGGCTGGTGCCCTGGCCATTGTGCTACACCCGCGTACAGGGCCATTTGCTCGCTCCCATCGCAGCAAATCGTCAGCCTTGACATAATAGCATGGCTCCCTGTTTTTGTCAATATCCTTCTGAAAAATTCTTTAAAATTTTTTCATCCCTCTCCAGCAGAGGGATTGTTCCCAGGCCAAACAGCCCCAGAGCCCGCCGCGCTGCCGCCACTTTGTGGACAGCGCGGCGGGTACAAAGCCAATCCCGTCAGGCCTCCGCTTTCCAGAGGGTACGGCCCTCACTGACAGTTTCCAGCACCTGAATGCTCTCCAGCTCCTCCGGCGCCACCGCCAGCGGATCCTTGTCCAGGATAATGAAATCCGCCCGCTTGCCAGGCTCCAGAGTGCCCCGCTCCGCCTCAGCATGGTATTGGTAGGCAGCGCCGATGGTCATGACCTTCAGGCCCTCCCACACGCTGATGCGCTCCTCCTTCCCCAACTCCACGCCGGATGCCGTTTCCCGCAGAGCCGCGCAGGCCACCGGCTCAAAGGGCTCCGGCGGCAGCACCGGCGTATCCTGGTGGAAGGTGATGGGGATCCCCGCCTCCATAGTGGAATAGCAGGGACTGATGGTATTGGCCCGCTCCCCCAGGTTTTTCAGGTGGACGTCCCCCCAATGGCGGACGTGGGACACAAAAAAGGACACCACCGCCCCCCGCTCCTTTACCTTCCGCAGCTGATCCCGCCGCAGAAGCTGGGCGTGGACAATCACCGGACGCAGGGCCTTGGGATAGTCCGCTTCCTCCAGGGCCCACAAAATGCGGTCAATGGCGGCATCGCCGTTACAGTGGGCCAGGATCTGCCGCCCTGCCTCCCCGGCGGATTTCACCGCCGCGAGGACCTCTTCCTCCGTCATGGTGGCCTCCCCCAGGCCGCCGCCCACATAGGGCTCCCGGAGAAAAGCCGTGCGCTGCTGGGGAGAGCCATCCAGGAAAATCTTGTTGCCCCGGTTGCTCAGACCCACCGTGGGGATAGGTCCGCTGTCGCAGGGCATATCCGGCTGGCCGTAGCTGACAATGGCCATTTTGATGGCTCCGGCGGCCTGGAAGGCGGTGTACAGCTGGGCCGCTTCCTTCATCATGCAGCCCTCCTGGGCCAGGACATAGCCATGGGAAAGATAGTCCTCCTGGGCCTCCCGGAAGGCCGCCAGCAGCGACTCCATATCCGGCATGGGTACCTTTTTCTGGGCCTCGATGAAGGGATTTTCCACCAGGGCGCCATGGTCCAGGCCCAACGCTTTCTGGGCAGCGGTATTGAAGGCTCCTCCATGGCTGCTGGAATGCTGCACCATGGCGGGATGGTCCGGTAGCACCCGATCCAGCTCCGCCACCAACCTCTCATCCAGCAGCAGGTCCGCCCTCCGGCCGATGACCCACTGGCCGGGGGCGATATTCCGCCGCCGGGCAAAATCCGCCATAGCCCTGGCAATAGCGGGAAAATCCTCCGCCCCGGAGAGATCCGCCTGGAGCTTCCCCATGGCCCAGCTGACAATATGGCTGTGGGCATCCAAAAACGCAGGCATGAGGCATCCTCCCTGTAAATCCACCTTGCGGACATAGGGATTGGCCTCCAGCAGGGGGCCAAATTCCCCTACGGCTTCAATCCGGCCGTCCCGCACCAAAAGGGCCTCCTCGGGAATATGGGAAACCATGGTGCGGATAACGCCGTTATAGTATAATGTTTCCATGGGCAGCTCCTTTTCTTTTTCTTTAGCCTGTCCATAAGAATATAACAAAATTCCTTGCGAAACAAGAAAAGATATGTTAACATTAGTCCCGTGCCGCAGATTTGGAGGTGTACCCAAGTGGTTGAAGGGTCCGGATTCGAAATCCGGTAGGCCGGCTTTGCCGGTGCAAGAGTTCGAATCTCTTCACCTCCGCCACGTCGGAGCAAGCTTTGTATCGCTTGCTCCGACTTATTTTATAAGTCAGAGCGCGCTCACGCCGCTGCTCCTCCTTTCCAAATCGAACCCGCTTCGCTGGGCTTCGATTTGGGTGTGGGTGCAAACCTGAAAGCTACGGCATTTATACTGTTTGGATGAGCCACATCGGAGCAAGCTTTGTATCGCTTGCTCCGGTTTTTTATTTTTTGCCCAGGATATTTCCCTGCCGGCACCGTATCCCGCCGGTTTTTCCCGCAAAAAAAGCGGGGGATTTTTCCCCCGCTTTTGTTATTGCTCCAACAGCGTACATGACCCGCTGCCGCCCTCTTCCCTCTCCCCAAAGGGCAGCACCACGATCTCCGGCTCCGGCTGGCTGATATACATCTCTTCACAGGCCCGCTGGGCGGCGATCAGGGTGTTGACCGCCTCCTCACTGGCCCGGAACAATGTCAGGTACATCTCTTTGTAATCCGGCATAACCATCACCCCCAGCGTATAGCTTAGAACAATATGTTCAAAATGTCAATAGAACAAATTGTTCTATCTTATACTTTTCCTGGTGATGCGTATGAAACA
>DXDX01000174.1 GCA_019115265.1 Candidatus Flavonifractor merdigallinarum
TAGCCCGGTTGCGCATTGGGGGGAGTGCAGAGGGGGCAGCGCCCCCTCTGCGCTTTCTTTCCCACCGCTTTCTTTGGCAAAGAAAGCGGTGCTCCCGCCGAGTAGGCGGCCCGCGCGGCGAGCGCAAAAACCCCCGGCTTAGCTGGGCAGACACAAAAAGAGAGGACGCCATCTGGCATCCTCTCTTTCTCATGTTGATGGAATTACTTCCCCACCACAGCGGCGCAGCGGTCGCACAGCTCGGCGTGGTGTGCCTCGGTGCCGATGGAATCGCAGTGGTTCCAGCAGCGGGGGCACTTGGGGGCCTCGGAGAGCTTCACGGCGATGGTGCAGGAGATGAGGCAGTCCTCATTCTTCTCCCCCTCCACCCCATCAGTGGTGACCGTCACCTTGGACACGATGCACAGGGTGGCCAGATCCACCCCGGCCAGGAAGGCAGCGTCCTCGGCGGACACGGACAGAGTGACCTCAGTGTCCTGGGCCTTTTTGAACACACCGGCGTTGCGGGCGTTCTCCAGGGCCTTGTTCACCGCGTCCCGCAGAGAGATGAGCTTCTCCCAGCGCTCCTTGGTGGCCTCGTCCAGGGCGTAGGCGGCGTTGTCGCCGGGCATCTCGTTAAAGAGCACGCTCTCAGCGTCCACGTCCTTGGCGTGCTTCATGGCGTGCCAAATCTCGTCGGAGGTAAAGGCCAGGATGGGGGCGATAAGCCGGGTCATACCGTCCAGAATGTGATAGAGGGCGGTCTGGGCGGAGCGGCGGGAGGCCTCGTCCCCGCAGTACAGCCGGTCCTTGATGATGTCCAGATAGAAGTTGGACATGTCAATCACGCAGAAGTTGTACACGGCCCGATACACACCGTGGAACTCGTAGCGGTCATAGGCGGCCCGGACGGTCTTGACCAGCTCGTTGAAGGAGTAGAGGGCATAGCGGTCCAGCTCCATCAGGTTTTCCACCGCCACCAAATCGGTGTCGGGGTTGAAGTCGCACAGGTTGCCCAGCATATAGCGGGCGGTGTTGCGGATTTTCAGATAAGCCTGGGAGAGCTGCTTCATGATCTCCTTGGAGATGCGCATGTCCTGGGTATAGTCGGCGGAGGCCACCCACAGGCGGAGCATATCCGCGCCGTAGTCCTTGATCACCTCGTCGGGGGCCACGGCATTGCCCAGAGACTTGTGCATGGCCTTGCCCTCGCCGTCCACGGTCCAGCCGTGTGTGGCAATCTGCTTGTAGGGGGCCACGCCGTTGACCGCAATGGAGGTCAGCATGGAGGACTGGAACCAGCCGCGGTACTGGTCGCCGCCCTCCAGGTAGAGGTCGGCGGGGTACTTCAGATAGGGGCGCACAGCGGCCACGGCGGCCCAGGTGGAGCCGGAGTCGAACCACACATCCATGATGTCCGTCTCTTTGGAGAAGTGGGCCTTGCCGCACTTGGGGCAGACAAAGCCCTCAGGCAGCAGATCCTTGGCCTCACGGTCAAACCACACGTTGGAGCCGTGCTCCCGGAAGAGGGCGGCCACATGGGCGATGGTCTCGGGGGTCACAATATCCGCGCCGCAGTCGTCACAGTAGAAGATGGGAATGGGCACGCCCCACACGCGCTGACGGGAGATGCACCAGTCGTTGCGCTCGGAGATCATGGAGATCATGCGGTCCTTGCCCCAGCCGGGGTGCCACTGAATGCCCTCACAGGCCTGCACGGCGGCGTCCTTGATGGCGTCCACGGAGCAGAACCACTGCTCGGTGGCCCGGTAGATGATGGGGTTCTTGCAGCGCCAGCAGTGGGGATAGGAGTGGGTGATGGCCTCCTTGGCTACCAGGAAGCCCTCCTTTTCCAGGTCCTCCACCACCATGTCGTTGCCCTTGGCGTAGTACTGGCCGTTGTAGCGCTCGTCGGTCATGACGCCCTTGGCGTTGACGGGAACAGGCACACCGATATTGGTCAGGCCCGCCTTGTCGTACTGCTGGCAGATCTGGAAGTCCTCCGCGCCGAAGCCGGGGGCGGTGTGGACGCAGCCGGATCCGGCGTCCAGGGTGACGTGCTCGCCGTTGAGGATGACGCTCTCCCGGTCGAAGAGAGGGTGCTTGGCGGTCATCAGCTCGAACTCGCTGCCCTTGAGGGTGGCCAGCACCTTGCAGGCGGCAAAGTCAATGTGGGCGGCCTTGCAGACGCTCTCGGCCAAATCCTTGGCCAGCACATACACGTCGCCGGAGGGCACCTGGAGAAGCACATAGTCGAAGTCCGCGTTGAGGCAGATGGCAAAGTTGCCGGGGATGGTCCAGGGGGTGGTGGTCCAGATGACGAAGTAGGTCTTGGAGAGGTCGGTGTACTGGCCCAGCTTGCCCTTGTCGTCCTTCACGGGGAATTTCACAAAGATGGTGGTACAGGGGTCGTCGGCGTACTCAATCTCCGCCTCGGCCAGGGCGGTCTGGTCGTGGGGGCACCAATAGACCGGCTTCATGCCCTTGTAGATGAGGCCCTTCTCGGCCATCTTGCCAAAGACCTCAATCTGCTTGGCCTCAAACTCCGGCAGCAGGGTGATATAGGGGTTCTCCCACTCGCCCAGGACGCCCAGGCGCTGGAACTGCTCGGTCATCTTGGCGATATAGCTCTCGGCATACTCCCGGCACTTGGTGCGGAACTGGGCGGTGGTCATCTCCTCCCGCTTTACGCTCTTGTCCTTGAGGACAGCGGACTCAATGGGCAGGCCGTGGGTGTCCCAGCCGGGGACGTAGGGGGCGCAGAAGCCGGTCATATTCTTCTCTTTGACAATGATGTCCTTGAGAATCTTGTTGAGGGCGGTGCCGATGTGGATGTTGCCGTTGGCGTAGGGAGGGCCGTCATGGAGCACAAAGGTGGGCTTGCCCTCGTTCTTCTGGATGAGCTTGTGGTAGAGGTCGTGGTCGTACATCTCCTTGAACATGTCCGGCTCCCGTTTGGGCAGCCCCGCCCGCATGGGGAAGTCGGTCTGGGGCAGGTGTACAGTCTGGTTGTAGTCCATGGGTGGTGTCTCCTTTTTTCTAAATTCACAGTAAACAGAATGAAAAACGCCTTTGTCTCCTGAACAATCAAGAGACAAAGGCGCTCAAACCTCTGCGGTACCACTCTTTTTGCCGCGCAAAGCGGCCACTCGGCCCGTGCGGACGCACGGAGGCGGGATAACGGCCGCTGCCCGTCCCCGCTTACTGCTCGTTCAGCGGGCCGCTCCAAGGCGATTTTCCCGCCGCGCTGCTCTCCGCCTTACACCGAAACGGCGGCTCTCTGGGCAGCAAACGCGGCGCTACTGGTCCTCTTCTGCGCGTTTGGATATTGAAAACGCTACTATCTTATCCGCTTTCCCCGCTTCTGTCAAGGGGACTTACTTAATTTCGTAATCCCGCCCGAACTGGAGGTTGGAAAAGTCGATGCGCTTGGTGGGGGCGGTGTCGTCCTCGCCGCCGGAGGACGGGGTGTCCTCCGCCGCGGGGGCGGACTGCTGCTTGTGGCGCTCCTCCTCCATGGCGGTGCGGCCGCGCTCAATGAGCTCGGCGTACAGGCCGCCCTCCTTCTTCTCGTGGAGAGGCGGCAGCTTCACCGTGGGGGAATCGTCCGCCGCTGTGGGGGCAGGGGCGGGGGCGGCCTCAGGTTCCGGGGCCGCCGGGGCGGGCTGGGCCTCCTCCACCGCCGGGACCGCCTCCTCCCCAACGGGGGCGGTAAACTGGTCCAGGCTGCGCAGATAGTCCATCTCATGCTGGTAGAGTTCCCGAAGCTGGTTGACATAGGCGGCGGTGGCCCTTCGGGCGGCCTCCAGCCGCCCCTCCTCGTTGGCCACATCCTGCTGGATTTTGGCCCGGCGGGAGCGCACCTCGGCGTCCACCGACTGGAGCATGGTGTTGCGCTTCTGCTCGGCCTCGGCCACCATCTCGTCCGCCATCCGCTGCGCGGTCAGCAGCGCCTTGCGCATGGCGTCCTCGGTGGAGCGGTACTCCTCCACCTTGTCCACCAGCACCTTCATCTTGCTCTTCAAAACCGCGTTTTCCTTGTAGAGCGCGGTATAGTCCTCGGTGAGCAAATCCAGAAATTCGTCCACCATCGCCATATTATAGCCGCCAAACGACGCCTTGGCAAAGGCGTGCTCGGAGACTTCCTGCGGCGTCATCATATGCTATAACCCCGTTTCTCTCGGTATCTCGGCGGGCTGCTGTCTCAGAAATAGAGCCCGTTGTTCTCCAGCTCGTCAATAAGATCCCCCAGAATGTCCACATTGTAGGGGGTGATGATGTAAGTAGACAGGGCCACCTTCTTGATTTTTCCCTCGTTGGCGTAGGCCACGCCGGAGAGGAAGTCCAAAAGGCGCCGGGCAATCTCCTTGTTGGTCTGCTCCAGATTGAGCACCACGGTGCGCTTCTCCCGCAGGTGGTCGGCAATCTCGGCGGCGTTTTCAAACCGGTCGGGCTTAACCAGCACCACTTGAAGCTGGGTGGTGGTGTGAATATTCACGACCTTGTTGCTCCGGCGCTCCTGCTCCATGCTGAAGGAGGCCGGCTCTTTTTTCGCTGCGCTCTTGCGCTCGGTATAGTCTCCCCGGTCACTGCGGCGGCTGTCCTCAAAGTCCTCTTCGTAGTCGTCCACATCCTCCTCGTCCTCATAGGGGCGGGCCAGGCGTTTGAGTTCATCCATCAATCCCATAAACCGTTCCTCCTGATTTTGTTCAAACGGACCCGCTGGGAACGGGCCCCGGTATTCCGCTTAAGGTGTCTTTCCCATGGGCGGCCGGGGGCCGAACAGTGCGGTTCCCACCCGGACCAACGTCGCTCCTTCACGGACCGCATCCATATAATCGCCGCTCATTCCCATAGAGAGATAGTCTATTACAGGTCCATTATCGTCTATTTTGCTCTTTATGTCAATAAAAAGCTGTTTCATCTCGGCAAAAAAAGGCCGGTTTTCCCCCGGAAGACGGGCTGCGGGCGGGATGGCCATGAGGCCCCGCAGACGCACATGCTCCAGTTCCACCGCGCGCCGGGCCAGGGCGGGAAGCTCCTCCGGGGCCACGCCGCTCTTGCTCGCCTCGCCCCCCACATTCACCTCCAGCAGGATGTCCTGCACCATGCCCAGCTTGGCGGCCTGGGCCTCAATGGCCTCCAGAAGGTGCTCCGAGCCCACAGACTCAATGAGATTCACACGCCCCACCACAAATTTCACCTTGTTGGTCTGCAAGTGGCCGATGAAGTGGAGGGCGGCGCCCTCATAGGCGTTGTCCGCCAGATGGGCGGTCATCTCCTGCACCCGGTTCTCCCCGCAGACGGTGATGCCCGCGGCGATGGCCTCCCGAATGGTCTCGGAGGTCTGCACTTTTGTGGCCGCCACCAGGGTGATCTCCCCCGGGTCGCGGCCCACCTCCCGGGCTGCCGCCGCGATATGGTCCTGCACTTTGCGGATGTTCTCTGCCAAAGACATAATTGACACCTCTCTCTATACGAAACGCTCAGTTGTCCACAACCATTCCGTCAAACAAATCCTCTCCCGCAATCACCACCTGATCGCCGGAGCGGAGGATGGTTTTATCCGAGTCCCCGCTGGATACCGGGGTGACAATGCAGTAGTCATCCCGCCGGGCCACAATTTCCACCGGCTTGAACTCATACTGCATCCCCACAATGGCGTACACCCCCACCACCTGGGTGGTGGTCTCCCCGCCGTTCTCGTCGGTGACCGTCTGCTCCACCGTACGGATGGCGCTGCTGGGCACCCGCAGCCCCTCCTGGGAGCGAAACACCAGCTCCACCGTCTGGCGGCGCAGCAGGGTGGTGTCCGCCAGGAAGCGGTCGGTGGAAAAGACCACCAGACACTTCCCATCCACCGGTGCGCCCAGCCGCTCCACCTTCATGTCCACCTCCCCCGACCAGTCCCGGGAAAAGCGCACCTCCACGGTGTGCCCCTGGGTGAGCTGGGCGGCCTGCTCCTCCGTAATGACACAGGCAAAACGCCAGGTGGAGTTGGTGATGAGCTTGCCCACCGCGCTGGGGTCGGCGCTCACCGTCTGATTGGACAGGTCCTCCAGCTGCTGGGGGGTCATGGCGGCCACCGTCTCCGGGGTGAGGAGGGATTCATACCCGTCCACCAGGCCGGAGAAGGTCCCCGAATGGCTCACCGTCACCCGGGTGGTATCCGCTCCGGCCTGGCTGGTCAACGAGGCAATCTGGGCATTGATGCCGTCCAGCTGGCTCTGAATCTGGGCGGGGTCGCTGCCCCCGTAGGCGGCGGAGCGCTGGTAGATGAGGCCGCGCAGCTCCAGCGTCTGGTCCTCCAGGCGGGTCAAATCTCCGCCCGAGGCGCTGGCGCGCAGGTCCACAATGGCGTCAATGATGGCGGCGTTGAGGCGGGCGTTGTCACTGACGGTATTGCTGGCGGTGACGGCGTACTGGAGCTGGGTGCGCTCCTCCTCCAGCGCCTGGAGCTGGGTGCGGCGCTGGGCTGCGTCGGCGCTGCTGTACAGGAGGGCCACCGTCTCCCCGCTGGCCACCTTCTCCCCCTCGTTGAAGAGTAATTCCACCACGGCGCCATTCCCCTGGATAACCTCCTCCTCCCGCACCAGAAAGCCGGTGACCTCCATGGTCTCCTCCACGGTACTGGAGTAGCAGGTGACCACCTGAAAGGGGTCCGTGAGGCCCTTCCACACATTTACCCCCAGGTAGATGAGCACCGCCCCCAACAGGACCAGCATCATCACCCGGTTGAGCACCTCGCCTTGCTTCATATCGTCTCGTTCCTCCGCCCGCCCGGGGCTCTCTTACGCCCCTCCCCGGCCTTTAGCGGGTCTCCCCCTCGGCGCTGCGGCTGCTGTCCAGGGAGATGGCCCGCTCCGGCACAATGGTGGAGATGGCGTGTTTATAGATGACCTGCTGTTTGCTCTCGCTGTGTACCACCACTACAAAGGCGTCAAACCCGGTGATCTGGCCCCGGATCTGGTAGCCGTTCATGAGAAACACCGTCACATTGGCGTGGCTGCTCCGGGCACGGAGCAAAAAGAGGTCCTGAAGGTTGTTGATCTTTTGCATAGAGCTGCACTCCTTTTCTTTCTTCCAGCCGGTTCCTCCGGCCTGGGATAGCTCTATGCTAGCCAATAATTTCCATATATGCCCGTGAAATCGGTCGACATGGGGAAATTTTTTGGAGTGCGGCCCCCGTTACGCCCGCTTAAACTGCTTTTCCAGTTCCTTCCGGGTCAATTCGATGGCCACCGGGCGGCCATGGGGGCAGTATTTGACCTCCCCCCGCATCACTGCCCCAGCCACCTTTTCCAGCTCAGGCAGACCGTTTTTCTGCCCGCCCTTGATGGCCGCTTTGCAGGCCATGGTGTGCATCAGGGCGTCCCGGGCTCCCTGGGGGTCCGCCCGGCCAGTGGTCAACAGCTCCCCCGCCAGGGCGGTGAGGGTGGCCTCCACCTCCCCGGCGTCGATGTAGTCGGGGCACTGGCGGACGATGACACTCCCCCCGCCGAAGTCCTCCGCCTGAAAGCCAAAGCGCTCCAAAAGGGGCTGGTTCTGGAGAAGCACCGCCCCTTCCTCGGCGCTGGGGGTGAAGATCACCGGGGTAAGCAGCACCTGACACATGGGGGTGTACCCCGCCGCCTTGAGGCGGTCAAAGTTCATCCGCTCGTGGGCGGCGTGCTTGTCAATGAGGAGCACCCGGTCCCCCTGCTCCACAATGATGTAGGTGTTCAGCACCTCCCCCGCCACGCGCCACGGCTCCAGCTCCGCCTCTTGCATGGGGGCAGGTTCCGGCGCGGGCTGGGGCGGGGCGGCTGGTTCCTCTTGGGGTGGCGGCACTGTTTTGGGTGCGGAGGGCGTCTGGATTGTAGCGGGGCGCGGGGGCGTCTCCCGCTCCGGCGCAGGAACGGAAACGGGGGACGGCACTTTTTCCACCTGGACTGTGGGTTGGTGTTCCACCGGCGGCGGGGCAGACGGTTTGACCGTCCTGGGCGCGGTATAGTCGTGGAGGGGCAGACGGTCCGGCGCGGAAGCAATGCGCGTAAGGGCGGAGAGCCCTGCCCGGACGGGCTGCTTTTTGCCCGGCTTACTCTCCCCCATGGTCCGGTACTCCTCCGCCGTCATGGTGCGGAAGGCGGTCTGGTTGGGGGTTACGGTGTCGTGGGGCTTGGGCTTTTCCAGCACCGCCGCCGGGCGCACCCGGTCCCCCTCCAGCGCAGCGCGCACCGCATAGTATACCGTATCAAAGACCCGCTTGTCGCTACCAAATTTCACCTCCTGCTTGGTGGGGTGGACGTTCACATCCACCGCGTTGAGCTTGGTGGTGAGGTGGAGGACGCAGGCGGGGAATTTGCCCACCATTTTCTGGTTGGCGTAGGCCTCCTCCAGGGCGGCCATCATGGTGCGGGACTTCACCGCCCGGCCATTGACAAAAAAGTGCTGTCCACTCCGGCTGCCCCGGCAGCAGGTGGGCCGGGAGGCAAAGCCGGTCACTTTCATTTCCTCCCCAGAGCCGGACACCGGCAGCAGGCCCAGCGCCACTTCCCGGCCCAATACGGCATACACCGCGCTCTCCAGCGCGCCGTCGCCGGGGGTGTGGAGCTCCTGCCGCCCGTCCCGGAGGAATTTCACACTGACCTCCGGGTGGGAGAGGGCCACCCGCTGTACCGCCGCGAACACCGCCGCGCCCTCATAACTGTCCTTTTTCATAAACTTGAGCCGGGCGGGGGTGTTGTAAAAGAGGTCCCGCACAATCATGGTGGTGCCCGCCGGACAGCCGGCCTCCTCTTTGGAGACCACGGTGCCCCCCTCCAGCTCCAGAGAGACCCCCATAGGGCGCTCGGGCAGGCGGGTGAGCAAATCCACCCGGGACACCGCGGCGATGGCCGCCAGCGCCTCCCCCCGGAAGCCCAGGGTGCCGATGGCCTCCAAATCGTACTCGGTGTGCAGCTTGCTGGTGGCGTGGCGGAGAAAGGCGGTCTCCGCCTCCTCAGGGGCGATGCCGCAGCCGTTGTCGGTGACCCGGAGAAAGGTCAGTCCGCCGTGCTGAATCTCCACCGTCACGGCGCTGGCCCCCGCGTCAATGGCGTTTTCCAAAAGCTCCTTGGCCACGGAGGCGGGGCGCTCCACCACCTCGCCGGCGGCAATGAGGTCGGCCAGATGGGCGTCCAGGGTTTGAATGTGAGGCATGGAAGATTCACCAGGCTTTCTAGGGTCCGTCAGGACAGAATACGCAGAAGCGTGAGGGCATTGATCGCCATATGGAGGAAGATGGCCGCCCACACCGAGCCTCCCCGGTCATAGCACCAGGTGAGGGCCAGTCCAGAGGGCAGATACCGCACGGCCAGCAGCAGATAGCGCAGATCCACCACCCCATAGGAGAAGGTGAACTGCCACACGCTGTACACCGCAAAGGGGATCACCGACGCCACCCAGGCCAAGACCCGGCTGGACCGCCGCAGGCCCCCGTAGAAGAAGCCCCGGAAGAGCATCTCCTCCACTACCGGCATGAGCACCACCACAATCACAAGGGTGGCCGTGGGGGAGAGCTGATATTCTACCCGGTAAGAGAGCTCGCTGGGGTCACTCACCGGCAGGGGGATGCGCCGGATAAGCACATCCAGCACCACCCACCCCACCAGGCCGCTGGCAAAGGCGGCCAGATTTTCCGGCAGGCGGTCCAGGAGGGTGGAAAAGTCCCGGCGGAGAAAGCTCCAGAAGAGGAGGAGCACCAGCAGCACCGCAATGAGGTAGTAGACCACACTGGTCTCCGCCACCGGGAGTTCCGCCCCGGCGGCGACCTGTACCCAGGCCATAGCCAGAGGGAAGAGGAAGAAATAGAGAACACACAGCACAGCGGCGCGGATCAGCTCTGCTCTGGTCAGCGGGGCCTGCCAGATACGGCGGGGGTACATGGATAATTCCTCCTTTGGAGACTGCCTTGGACGTTACAGCATCTGCTTGAGCTCATAGAGCAAATTCATGGCTTCAATGGGGGTGAGGGTGTTCACATCCACCCGGCGCAGCCGCTCCGCCGCCTGGACGGCCCCCAAATCCCCCAGGCTCATCTGCTCCTCTCCCTGAGCCGGTGCGGCGGGGGCGGCGGGGGCGCTCCCCGCCTCCAGCTCGCTCAGAATGGCCCGGGCCCGGCGGATGACCCGGTCGGGCACCCCGGCCAGCTTCGCTACTTCAATGCCGTAGCTCTGGTCGGCGCCGCCCCGGACAATCTTGCGCAGGAAGAGGATGTCATCTTTCTTTTTCTTGGCGGCAATGTTGTAGTTCTCCACCCCCGGGATGACCCCCTCCAGGGCGGTGAGCTCATGGTAGTGGGTGGCAAAGAGGGTCTTAGCCCCCAGCTTTTTCTTGTCAGCACAGTACTCCAGCACCGAGCGGGCAATGGCCATGCCATCATAGGTGGAGGTGCCCCGGCCAATCTCATCCAGAATGAGAAGGCTCTTGCGTGTGGCGTTTTTCAACAGCTCCGCCACCTCGGTCATCTCCACCATAAAGGTGGACTGGCCCGCGCTCAAATCGTCGCTGGCCCCGATGCGGGTAAAGACCCGGTCCACCACCCCAATGTGGGCGTACTTGGCGGGGACAAAGGAGCCCATCTGCGCCATAAGGACAATGAGGGCCACCTGGCGCATATAGGTGGACTTGCCCGCCATGTTGGGCCCGGTGATGATGGCCACGGTGTGCTCCCCGCTGTCCAGATGGGCGTCATTGGGGACAAAGAGGCTGCCCCGGAGCATCTTCTCCACCACCGGGTGTCGCCCCTCCACAATTTCCACCGTGTCGGAGAGGTCCACCTCCGGGCGGCAGTAGCCGCTCTCGGCGGCCACGGCGGCAAAGGAGGTGAGCACATCCACCTGGGCCACGGCGGCGGCGGCGCGCTGGATCTCCCCCACCCGCTGGGCAGCGCTCTCCCGGATGGCACAGAAGAGCTCATATTCCAGACTGGTGAGGCGGTCCTGGGCGGTGAGAATCTCATGCTCCAAATCCTTGAGTTCCTGGGTGATATAGCGCTCACAGTTCACCAGCGTCTGCTTGCGGATGTATTCCTCCGGCACCTGGTCGTAGTAGCTCTTGGACACCTCCAGATAGTAGCCAAAAACCTTGTTATAGCCCACTTTCAGGCTCTTGATACCGGTCTTTTCCTTCTCCCGGGCCTCAATGGCGGCCACCAGATCCTTTCCGCCCGTGAGGATACCCCGCAGGCGGTCCACCTCCGCGTCGTAGCCCTCCCGGATGAAGCCCCCCTCCCGGACGGAGAAGGGCGGATCGTCCACGATGGCCTTCTGGAGAAGCTCGCACACATCCTCCAGGGTGTCCAACTCCCGGGCCAGCTCCCCCAGCCGTCCCCCGGAGAAGGGGGCCAGACGCTCCTTCACGGTGGGAAGCTTCTCTAAGGCGGAGCGGAGGGAGGCCGCGTCCCGGCCTCCGGCGCTGCCGTATACCATGCGGCCGATGAGCCGCTCCATATCGCTGATGCCGGTGAGGGCCAGAATCAGCTCCTCCCGGTCCATGGGGCTTTTCACCAGGGCCTCCACGGCGCTCAGCCGCC
>DXDX01000023.1 GCA_019115265.1 Candidatus Flavonifractor merdigallinarum
CTTCCCTCATAGGCAGAAAGCTTCCGCCCAAATGGCACCGCACCGGCGCAATCTCACCGCAGCAGAACTTTAGCCGGGATGCGCATTGGGGGGAGTGCAGAGGGGGCAGCGCCCCCTCTGCGCTTTCTTTCCCACCGCTTTCTTTGGCAAAGAAAGCGGTGCTCCCGCCGAGTAGGCGGCCTGTGCGGCGAGCACAAAAATCCCCCACGCCCCGCTGGGGCGTTTTTTTCATAAGGTTCGTATTCTGCTTCTGGCGTTCGTTTTTTCTCCCAAAATATCTCGGGGTATTCTGGGTTACTTCTTGCAATTCTCCCGGTCAATTGGTATGATAAACGGTGAGATTGGGCAGTTTAGCCCAATTAATTTCTACTTTCATGTTATAAATTGCCCCGCCGGAGCGGGACAACGAGCAGATGTCAGGAGGAATCCAACATGATGGAACGCTATCAGGGACAGAACGTCCAGTGGACCGTCGGCTTTTCCGTCGGCGGGAAAGAGGGGCAGACCGTCCAGCCATGTAATCAGAGTAGCTGTATCCTGTCCGTAGAGCTGGGGGAAGAGCAGAAGGTAACGGCGGAGAAGGTCCGCGTTGCCGCCGCCAGAGCCGCCAAAACCCTGCGGGATTTGAAGGCGGAGACGGTAGTCGTGGACGCCGGGACTGTGGTCCGGGTGCTGGGGCCTGAGGGCACTGGCGCGCTCAGCCAGGGGGTGGAGCTAGCTCTCTTCCGCACCCAGTCCTGGAAGCAGACGGAGCCCACCGACCCGACCTTTTACCTGGACGCGCCGGAGAGCTGTGACGAGGCCCTGAAGGAGGCGGACTCCCTCACCAAGGCCATCTGCTTCGCCCGCGATTTGGTGAACTGCCCGGCCAACAAGCTCACCCCCATTGACATGGCCCAGCGTATGACCAAGGAGGCCCAGGCCCTGGGCATCGAAACCCAGGTGCTGGACGAGGATGCGGCCAAGGCTCTGGGCATGGAGGCGTTCCTCACCGTGGGGAGTAGCGCCGCCCACCCCGCCCGGCTCATTGTCCTGCGCTACAAGGGCGGTCAGGAGGGGGAAGCCCCCATCGCCCTGGTGGGCAAGGGCGTAGCCTGCGACACCGGCGGATACTGCCTCAAGTCCGCCAAGTCCATGAAGGGTATCCGGGGCGATATGGCCGGTGCGGCGGCGGTGTGCGGCGCTCTGCTGGCTCTGGCCGCCAACCGGGTGAAGGTGAACGCCACAGCGGTCATCCCTGCGGTGGAAAACCGCATTGCCCCTGACAGCTACATCCCCGGCGATGTCATCGGCTCCATGTCGGGCAAGACCATTGAGATTGGCAACACTGACGCTGAGGGCCGCCTCATTCTGGCCGACGCGGTGACCTACGCCATCCAAAAGGAGCACGCCGCCAAGGTGGTGGACATCGCCACCCTCACCGGCGCGGTGGTGGGCATGTTTGGCTTTACCACCGCCGGGTTCCTGTGCAACAGTGAAGAGTTCTGCGCCGACTTCCAGAGCGCCTACACCCGCAGCGGGGAGCAGTACTGGCGTCTGCCCACCTTCCCCGAGTATCAGAAGATGATTGAGAGCCCGGTGGCCGATGTGTCCAACGTGTCCAGCGACGGCTGCGGCACCATCACGGCGGGGCTGTTCATTGGCTCTTTCGTGGAGGAGCGGCCTTGGATTCACCTGGACATCGCGGGCACCGCCTGGGTGGACTCTCCCCGCTGGGCCTATCAGACCCCGGGGGCCACCGGCGCCGGTGTCTCCACCCTGTACGAGCTGTGCAAAGGCTACGCCCGGGAGGACTGAGATGAACTGGAGCCGAGAACTGCGCACCATCGCCCCGGAACATCGGAAGGCCATGGAATTTCTCCGGGACCACCTGCCGGAGAGTGATTTGGACTGCTACCCCTTTGACCTCTTTCTGGAGTTTGCCGGACACGCCATGATGCTGCGGGAGACCGCCCCCTGGTGCGCCGCCCTGGACGAGGAACTCTTTTTTCACTATGTCCTCTTCCCCCGTGTGAATGACGAGGATTTGTCCTTCCACCGGGCCCTCTTCCATCGGTCCCTGTGGCCCCGCGTCAAGGATTTGCCCACCGTAGAGGAGAAGGTGCTGGAGGTCAACCGCTGGTGCCATGAGAACGCCTCCTACCAGTGTCAGGACGACCGCACCGCCTCCCCTCTCACCGTGTTCCAAAGCGGCAGCGGCCGCTGTGGGGAGGAGTCAGCCTTCCTAGTCTCTGCCCTGCGCAGTGTGGGCATCGCCGCCCGGCAGGTCTACTCCCCCCGCTGGGCCCACTGCGACGACAACCACGCCTGGGTAGAGGCCCTGTGCGGCGACACCTGGCGCTTTTTGGGGGCCTGTGAGCCGGAGCCCATTCTGGACCGGGGCTGGTTCAATACTGCCGCCTCTCGGGCGATTCTCGTCCACTCCCGCCTCTTTGGCCGGGGCAGCTCTCCCCTCCACGGGACCCCGCTGGGCACTGACGGGGCGGTGACCTGGTACAACCAGACCGCCCGCTATGCCCGCACCCGGAGGTACACCTTCCGGGCCACCCTGGACGGCGCTCCCGCCGCCGGGGCGGTGTTCCGCCTCCAGGTGCTCAACGAGGCCAGCTACCACACCATTGCCACCCTCATCGCCGACGAAAAGGGGGAGGCCACAGCGGAGCTGGGCTTGGGGGATCTGCATGTGCTGGTCACTCTGGACGGCCTGTGGGCGGAGGGAGACTGTGTCGACGGCACCGTCACGCTGGAGCTACGCCGTCCCGTTTGGGCGGATACCCCGTGGACAGACATCGATGTCCATGCCCCCAAGGATGAGGCAATCAACCCCGCTCTTCTGACGGAGGAACAGAAAAAGGCCCGCGCCGTCGAGCTAAAGCGGGGCGCGGAGCTGCGGGAGGGGCGCATTGCCGCCTTCTTCCACCCCGGACAGGGAAAGCCGGAGTGGGAGGATCTGCTGAAAGCCGCCCGGGGCAACGCCGCCGCCCTCCTCACCTTCCTGAACCGGGACACCGACCCCCGGCGGGAGGCGCTGCTGCGCACCCTCACCGCCAAGGATTTGCGGGATGTGACGGACGATGTGCTGGAGGACCACTTCCAGCACGCCGCCCCCCAGAATAACCTGCCTGACGACGTGTATATCCCCTATGTGCTGTGCCCCCGGGTGCAGATTGAGCTTCTCACCCCCTGGCGCGGCACTCTGAGCCATGTGCTGAGTGAAGAGGAACAGGCCGCCTACTGCGCCGCCCCTGTTACCCTGTGGGCAGACCTCCAGGCCCGGATGGACACCACCGCAAAGCGGGTGTACGCCGGGAGCATCACCGGGCTGGTGTGGACCCCGGTGGAGGCGTGGAACAGCCTGCGCTGCGATGAGCGCAGCCTACGTATCCTCTATGTGGCGCTGCTGCGCACCCTGGGGGTACCCGCCCGCCTGCGGGTGCTGGACGGGATGCCGGAATTCTGGCAGGATGGGGCATTCCACCCGGTCACGGCACAGGGCATGGGGACCCTAATCCTCACCCAGTTGGAGGGGCCCGCCCCCCTCTATCGCCAGAACTGGACCCTCTCCCGGCGCACCCCCGCTGGCTGGGCGTGCCTCACCCTCTCCGACGAGGGGTGGGAAGAGGGCCGCTATACGCTGGCTCTTCCCGCTGGCCTGTACCAGCTCATGACCTCCGTGCGCCTTCCCAACGGCAACCAGTTTGCCGCCCGGCGGGAGCTGGTGCTCCGGGCTGGAGGAGAGACCACCTCCGACTTGCGCCTGCGGCCCTTTGCACTGGAAGATCTGCTGGGCTGTCAGGATTTGCCCCCAATGACCGGCTGCTCCCTGGATACTGCCCCGCCCATCCCCACCCCGGTGATTCCAGAGGACGGGCGGCCCACCCTTCTCTTCTGGCTGGAGGAGGGCAACGAGCCCACCGAGCATGTGCTCAATGAGCTCTCTGCCGGGCAGGAGGCCCTTCAGGCCCTCCCGGTGAATGTGGTGTTCCTGGTACGGGGACGGGAGAGCTTGGAGCAGCGCACTTTGGCCGGGGTGCTGGACAAGTGGCCGGATATTCAGGTATTGGAGGATGACTGGGCCTTTGATTTGGAGACCGTGGCCCGGCACCTCGCCTGTGACCCCGACCGGCCGCCGCTGGCGGTGGCCTGCAACCGCAAGGGGCAGGCGGTATACGGCGTCAGCGGGTACCATGTGGGCTCGGTAGAGCTTTTAACCCGCATTGCCGCCCATCTGGTTCAAACCGAAGAATAAAAGGAATAAGCGGAGCGGAGAACTTTTGTTCCCCGCTCCACTCCCTTCTTTACTGCTCCAGCAGCCGGAACTGATTTTTGTGGAAGTCCAGCAGCCCGTCCCGGCGCATTTTGCTCAGTTCCTGAGAGAGCGCGCTGCGGTCCACCGCCAGATAGTCTGCCATCCCCTGCCGGTCAAAGGGGATGGAAAAGGAGGCGCTCCCCTGCCGCGCCGCCTCAAAGGAGAGGTAGGAGAGCACCTTGGCCCGTGTGGAGCGCTGGGAGAGGTGGTCGATCTTGCGGCTGAGCAGGCGGTTTTTCCCCGCCAGCACCGCCACCAGATTGCCCACCAGCTTGGTGTGGAAGGAGCAGGCGGAGGTGCAGGGGGTGAGGATGCGCGCCACATCCAGCAGCCAGACCCGGCTGTCCTCGGCGGCCTCCACGCTCACCCCCAGCGGCTCCCCGCCCCAGGCGTAGGCCTCCCCAAAGAGGTCCCCCGGCTCCGCCTGGCTCAGAATCGCCCGGTTACCCCAGAAATCGTCCCGCAGGATGCGTATGGCCCCCTGTTCCACAATGCCCACGCTTCCAATCCGATCCCCCTCCTGCCAGAGAAGCTGTCCCCGGCGGCAGCGCACCGGCCGGGGGGAAAGACAGCTTACCAGAGAGGTGCGCTCCTCTTGTGAAATTCCGGCGAAGAGGGGGCAGTTGAGTTGAATGAGTTCCAGATAATCCATAGCACCTCCGTTGCATTTCCAACCGCTCACTACCCCATCAACATAGTATAATCACACCACAAAGTCAAGAGAAATTCGGGAGGAATCCAGCCATGATTCGGAAAATCATTCACATCGACCAGGAGAAGTGCAACGGCTGCGGCGCCTGCGCCGCCGCCTGCCACGAGGGGGCCATCGGCATGATTGGCGGCAAGGCCCACCTGCTGCGGGACGACTACTGTGATGGGCTTGGGGACTGCCTGCCTACCTGTCCCACTGGGGCCATCACCTTTGTGGAGCGGGAGGCCAAGCCCTATGACGCCGCCGCGGTGGAGCAGAAAAAGGCGGAGAAGGCCCAGGCGGCCTCCTGCCGCTGCCCGGGCAGCGCCGCCCGCGCCCTGCGTACCCCCGCCGCCCCCACCTCTGGCGGGCCGGTGGAGAGCCAGCTCATGCAGTGGCCGGTGCAGATTAAGCTAGTGCCGGTGCAGGCCCCCTGGCTCCAGGGCGCCCACATTCTGGTGGCGGCGGACTGCGCCGCCTACGCCTATGCCGCCTTCCACCGGGATTTTATAGCCGGGCGGATTACCCTGGTGGGCTGTCCCAAGCTGGACGGGGTGGACTATGGAGAGAAACTGGGGGAGATGTTCCGCCAGAATACCATCGCCAGCGTCACCCTGGTGCGGATGGAGGTGCCCTGCTGCGGCGGTCTGGAGCACGCGGTGCGCCGGGCCGTGGAGGGGTCCGGCCAGGACATCCCCCTGCGGGTGGTCACCCTCTCCACCACCGGCGAGGTGCTGCCCGGCTGAGGCAGAACAGAAGAGCCCCGGCTTCCTGACTCAGGAAGCCGGGGCTTTTTGCGCGTCTGGAGAAAACTTTATTTGCATAGCGAGCCAGAGTAGACTATGATAGAGGAAAACCGGTATCCCCTGAGAGTGAAAGGAGAACACCATGATTTACACTGTGACCTTTAATCCGGCCATTGACTATGTGGTCCACATCCCCGACTTCAAGCCGGGCAGCATCCGCCGCTCCACCCAAGAGTCCCTCCAGTTTGGAGGGAAAGGGGTGAATGTCTCTATCGTGCTGGGACGTCTGGGGGTGGAGAACGCCGCCCTGGGCTTTGTGGCCGGATTTACCGGACGGGCGCTGGAGGAGGGCCTCACCGCCGACGGAGTGCGCACCGACTTTATTCGCCTCCACGAGGGCTTTACCCGCATCAATGTGAAAATCAAGGCGGGCAGCGAGAGCGAGATCAACGGCCAGGGGCCGGCCATCGACCCCGATGATTTGGAGATGCTTCTCTTCCAGCTGGGCCGCCTGAAGGCGGGGGACATGCTGGTGCTGGCCGGTTCTGTGCCCGCCGGTGTGCCGGAGGACGTGTACCAGCGGATTCTGGCCCAGCTGGAGGGCCGGGGGGTGGACACGGTGGTGGACGCCGAGCGGGGCCTGTTGCTGGAGACGCTGCGCTACCGCCCCTTCCTCATCAAGCCCAACCACCTGGAGCTGGGGGACCTGGTGGGGCAGATTCTCCGCACCGAGGGGGAGCTGATGGCCGCCGCCCAGTCCCTCCAGGAGAAGGGAGCGCGGAATGTGCTGGTGTCCATGGCGGGCGAGGGCGCTCTGCTTCTGGATGAGTCGGGGCAGTTCCACCGGGCCGCTGCGCCCCGGGGACAGGTGCGCAACTCGGTGGGGGCCGGAGACGCCATGGTGGCCGGTTTCCTGGCCGGGTGGCAGCGCACCGGGCAGTATGACGAGGCGCTCCGCCTAGCGGTGGCCGCCGGAAGCGCCACCGCCTTTTCCGAGGAACTGGCCCGCCGGGGTGAGGCGGAGGCCCTGCTGCCCCAGGTGACGGTGACAGAGACAGCGCCGGCGTAAGCGCGGACAGGCAGCCACACCGTCTGCGGTTATGGGGCAAAAAATACCCGTTGGCCCTGCAATAAAATACCCCTCTCAAACATTATAACAGTAGATGAAATTTGCTTGTGAGGGGGGCATGAGAGTGAAGTACTTTGAGGGAGATATCAAGCGCCAGCTGCGGCTGCTGTATCTCGGCTCGGCTGTGGTGGCCGTGCTGAACGGCATTATCACCGCGGTTCTGCGCCTTCCCATTCTTCCGGTTTTTTACTGTATTTCCGCTCTGCTGTTTTTCTTTCTCTATAAAACAGTTACCTTGCGCATTTTTCTCCCCGCGTTTGCGCTGAGCTTTCTGGACGTGGTGCTGCAATCCTTTTTTACCGTCTATGTCCTGGGGGATGACTGCGGAATCCAGCTTTACCTGCTGGCGCTGCTGATTCCCAGTTACTATATCCGCATGACCCACTACTCCCCGGCGTTCCAGCGGGGGTTCATCATTGTTGTGTGTGCAGCGTGTATCGTGGGCTATCTGGTCTCGGATGAGATTATTGACTACTACATTGACCCCATTACCCACATTAACAATCTCTCGGAACTGCTCTTCACCTTTATCAATGTGCTGGGCAGTCTGTCCCTTCTGGCCTTTGTGGGCAGTATCTTTGCCCAGGGGTATCAGCGGGGCATCCGGGAACTGCTGCGGAGCAACAGCAAGCTGGAGACGGAGGTGGAGCGGGACGCGCTGACCGGCCTCAAAAACCGGCGGGGCATTGAGCCGGTCCTCACCGCGTGCTACCAGGCCTGGCAGGGCGGAAAAGCGCCGCTCACCGTTGCACTGGGGGATATTGACTACTTCAAGCACATCAACGACACCTTTGGCCATGAGGCGGGGGATTTGGTGCTGCAGCGACTGGGAGAGCTGTTCCGGTGCAAGCTGCCGACGGAGGCGAAGGCGTGCCGCTGGGGCGGCGAGGAATTTCTGTTTGTCCTCCCTATGGACAAAGAGGAGGGCAAAGCGCAGTTGGAAGAGCTGCGCCGGGAAATTCAGAGCATGGGGCTGTGTGCTCACAATGAACCCATCCCCGTTACCATGACGTTCGGGCTGGTGAGCGGGGAGGAGGCCGACGGGATTTCAGACCTCATCCGTCTGGCGGACCAAAACCTCTATGCGGGAAAACGGGCTGGGCGCAACCGTGTGGTGGTGCTCTGAATGGAGGGCAGAATGGGAATTCTGCCTCTGGTTGAGGGCTTCCCCGACGCGGAGAGGTTTTGTCCTCGCCGGACGGGCCGCTTACCCAGCGGGGGCTCCGCTTTCTTTGCCAAAGAAAGCGGTGGGAAAGAAAGCGCAGAGGGGGCGCTGCCCCCTCTGCACTCCCCCCAATGCGCATCCCGGCTAAAGGCCTGCTGCGGAGGGATTTCCCAGGTCCGCTGCCATTTGAACCAGGCTTTTTGCCTATGAGGGTAACGTTGTACTGCCATGCAAGACAGGTAACCGCAAAGACTTTCAGCTACCACAAAAAAATGGGGCGGCCCCTTAAAAAGGCCGCCCTTTTGGAGGGGAGTGGAGAGGGGAACGAGAAGTTCCCCTCTCCGCCTTTTCTTTCCCCGGTTTCTTTTCCGCGAAAAGAAATCGGGCGCCACCCGCGTAGGGTGCCCGCGCGGCGAGCGCAGACCTTAGGGTTCCCCTACCACATGGGGGAGGAAATAGCGCATCTGGCGCTTCCACCAGGGCCAGTCGTGGTCGGAGTCCTTCCCCCAATAGTCCACCCAGGCGTGGATACCCTTGCGGCGCAGCACCTCGTCCAGACGCCGGGTACCCGCCAGAAGTTGGTCCTCCCAGGCGCCCTGTCCCACGCAGAGGATGATGGTCCGCTGGTTGAAAAGGGAGATATAAGGGTGGTCCTGGGGCATCCCGGAGAGGCTGACGCAGGGGTCGTTGGCGTAGACCACCTCATCCATATAGCCCCCGTACATGTCCTGCGTGTCGTAAATGCCCGAGAGGGCAATGAGGCTGTCAAAGAGATCGGGCCGACGGAAGAAGAAATTGGCCGCGTGATAGGCCCCCATGGAGAGTCCAGTGGAGAGCAGCATCTGCCCAGTGCCGTTGATGGCATGGATACGGGGAATCAACTCCTCAATCACATAGTTGTACCACGCCTCGTGGCGGCGCACCCGGTAATAGGGGTTGCCCCACTGCTCGGAGACGCTCTGGGCGTCGATGGTGTCCACGGTAAAGAGCTGAATCTTTCCCCCGTCCAGATAGTCCGACAGGGTATCCACCATACCGAAATTTTCCCAGTCGTAAAAGCGCCCATCCTGACAGGGCACCGCCAGCACGGGCTTGCCGCCGTGGCCATAGACCTTGAACTCCATCTCCCGCTCCAGGCGGCGGCTGTATTCCTTGTAATACTGGATATGCATACCCGTTCCTCCTTTTGTGCCGAGTGAGCCTGATTTTTGTAGAATTGCGCGGTTCTTTTCTGCTATCCTACCATAAATTGACCATATCATCAAGGCAAAGGAGGGGCAGAAACCGGTGGATTTGCCCCTTGCGGCGGTTTGGGGAGTTGACTATAATTTTACCATGTAAAGCGCAAAACAGCGCCAGAGGAGTTGTAAACGGCGCTTTGGGAGGATGGTTGTGTTGAATTTTGTCTTTGTTTCGCCCAACTTTCCACAGGCCTACCGGTGGTTCTGCATCCGCCTGCGGGAGAACGGGGTGAATGTCCTGGGCGTGGGAGACGCCCGGTATGAGGAGCTCCACCCCGATTTGAGAAAGGCGCTCACCGAGTACTACCGGGTGGACAGCCTGGAGAACTACGACGAGATGGTCCGGGCGCTGGGGCACTTTACCGCCCGGTATGGCAAGCTGGACTGGGTGGAGAGCAACAACGAGTACTGGCTGGAGCTGGACGCGGCGCTGCGCACCGATTTCAACATCACCACCGGCCTCAAGTCCGACGAAATTGTAAAATATAAGAGCAAGCAGCACATGAAGGCCTATTTTCAGGCCGCCGGGGTGCCCAGCGCCCGCTTTGCGCCGGTGACCACCGTGGACGCGGCGCTGGCCTTTACCGCCCAGGTGGGCTATCCGGTGGTGGTGAAGCCGGACAACGGCGTAGGGGCCGCCGCTACTTATAAGCTCAAAAACGACCGGGATGTGGAAAACTTCTTCGCCCAGCTGCCGGAGGAGCCCTATCTGATGGAGGAGTATGTCCCCGGCGTGGTGACCACCTACGACGGGGTGTGCAACTCCAAGGGGGAGGTCCTCTTTGCCGCCAGCCATATCACCCCCAACTCCATTATGGACATGGTCAACGAGGGTGTGCCCTGCTGCTACTATGTGGACAAACAGGTCCCGCCGGAGGTGGAGCGGGCGGGCCGGGCGGTGCTCAAAGCCTTTGGGGCCACCCGGCGCTTTTTCCACCTGGAATTTTTCCACCTTACCGCCGACAAGGAGGGACTGGGCAAGACGGGGGACATTGTGGCCTTGGAGGTCAACATGCGCCCCGCCGGGGGCTTTACCCCCGATATGCTCAACTTCAGCCAGAGTGTGGATGTGTATCAGATTTGGGCAGATATGGTGGCCTTTGACCAACGGAAGCATACCTATGAGGGAGAACCGCGCTACTGTGCCTACATTGGACGGCGGGACGGGGTACAGTACTCCCTGTCCGATCAGGCGCTGCTGGAGTGCTATGGGGAGCATGTGTGCCTCCACACCCGGATGCCGGCGGCGCTGGCCGGAGCTATGGGCAATCAGGTGACTATCGCCTGTTTTGACACCGAAGCGGAGGTCAAGGAGTTTATGCAGACCGCCTTTGCCCAGGGCTAACGGCGTAACTACGGCTATCAGCTGTACAGACGGCGCTGCCTTTCTGGATGCACACAGAAAAACGCCCCGCCGGAAAACCGGCGGGGCGCGGCAAGTGGGAATTATACATGAAAGCGGAAGAGGACAATGTCCCCGTCCTTCATCACATATTCCTTACCCTCGGAGCGCACCGGGCCCTTTTTCCCACGGAAGCCATAGCTTCCGTGGAGCCCCAGTTCTCACTAGCTCGGGGCAAATGAATTGCCCCTGCGCCAAGAGTTTGACTTACGTCAAACTGCTTGTACGCCGCATCCGCGGCAGGCAAGGAAAAGGGCCTTAGACATTGAAGCGGAAAAGGACAATGTCCCCATCCTTCATCACATATTCCTTGCCTTCGGACCGCACCAGGCCCTTTTCCTTGGCGGCGGCCATGGTACCGTTGGCCTTCAAATCGTCAAAGGACACCACTTCGGCGCGGATGAAGCCCCGCTCAAAGTCGGTGTGAATCTTGCCGGCGGCCTGAGGGGCCTTGGTGCCTTTGACGATGGTCCAGGCCCGGCACTCGTCCTCACCGGCGGTGAGGAAGGAGATGAGGCCCAGAAGGGCATAGCTGGCCTTGATGAGCCGGTCCAGGCCGGACTCCTGAATGCCCGAATCCTCCAGGAACATGGCCTTTTCCTCGCCCTCCAGCTCGGCAATCTCCGCCTCCAGCTTGGCGCAGACGGGGATCACCTGTGCGCCCTCTTTGGCGGCCAGCTCGGTCACCTGCTGGTAGTAGGGATTGGCGGCGCTGTTGGCAAAGCCCTCCTCGTCCAGATTGGCGGCGTAGATGATGGGCTTGAGGCTCAAAAGCTCACTGGTGGCAATGAGGGCCGCATCGTCCTTGTCACACTCGAAGGAGCGGGCGGAGTTGCCGTCGTTAAGCCAGTCCCGCAGCTCGGTGAACACCTCCACCTCATGGAGGTACTTCTTGTCGCCCTTGGCGGCCTTCTGGGCCTTGTCAATACGGCGGGTTACCATCTCCACGTCGGCCATGATAAGCTCAATGTCGATGACCGCGATGTCCCCGGCCGGGTCCACCGGCACATTGGTGCTGGTGTCCGCTACCACGTGCATAATGTTCTCGTCGTCAAAGCAGCGTACCACATGGACAATGGCGTCGCACTCCCGGATGTTGGCCAGGAATTTGTTTCCCAGACCGTTGCCCTGGGAGGCACCTTTGACCAGTCCGGCGATGTCCACGAACTCCACCACGGCGGGGGTGGTCTTTTTGGGCTTATAGAAGTCGCTCAGCCAGTCCAGGCGGGAATCGGGCACCGCCACCACGCCCACATTGGGGTCGATGGTGCAGAAGGGATAGTTGGCGCTCTCCGCCCCGGCATTGGTGATGGCGTTGAAGAGGGTGGATTTGCCCACATTGGGCAGGCCCACAATGCCTAGCTTCATATTCAAACGTCCTTTCGGTGAGAAAATACGGTTTCGCTTCCCTTCATTATAGCGAAAACCCCCTTAAAACACAAGTCCCACCCCGCCACGGAACAGGAGGATTGGTATGTCTCTGCACCGATATGCAATCAAGCTGAACGAAACCACCGCCAGCGCGGCGGTGCTGAAGTGTCTGCGTCTGTGCTTCCCCAACCAATCGCTCTCCCAGCTGCGCACCATTGTCCAGACCCACAGCTACCTCTACTGCTCCGACCAGGAAAAGGACTCGGCAGACGGTTTGCAAATTTTAGCCCGGCTGCTGGAACACTTGGACAGGGCCCATCTGGAGGCGGAACTCTGGGAGGAGTGGCGAGGCACCCCGTCCGCCCCCTGGCAGGGGCGGCCCATCTGCCGGGAAGCGCTCGTGCAGGCAATTCAGCGGATGCGGGACATTTATCGGGAAGTTCTATACGACACGGAACGGGAGGTGGAAGGAGTTATATCCCCAGAGGCCGCGGCCGATATTGAGAAAGAGGTCTCCGAGTGCTTTCCCTGAGTTAAGGAAAACGCCACCACAACAGCCCGCACAGCGCCACCTGGAGAACCAGCAGCAGGGGAAGGCCGTACCAGAAATACCAGTGTTTTGTCTTGTGGCGGAAGTGGCGCATCCCCAGAATCGCCCCCAGCGTTCCCCCCAGCAGGGCCACCAGAAAGAATGTGCGCTCTGGAATCCGCCAAGCACCCCTCTGGGCCCGGCGCTTGTCCACCCCCATCAGGATGAAATCCAGGCCATTCACCGCCACCAGCCAGACCGCCAGCACCGGCCAAATGTGCAGCACCACAGCGTGCATGTTCATTCCCCCTTTCTCTGCTGGCCAGTATAGCAGGTTTTCCGCCGCCGGTCAAAGAAGTTTTCCACATTTCAACTTTCGGGTGTGGAAAACTCTCTGTCCGGGAACTCTTTCCACTTTTTTTCGTCTAACCCTATATCCATCCCACTGAGAGGAGCGAATTTCATGAACTTCCCGCTCAAACGCGCCCTGGTCCCTCTGGGTCTGGCGCTGAGCCTGACGCTGCCCGCCGCTGCCGCGGGCATGGGCGCCTTTGTACCCAACACCACCTACACCGGCTTTATCGATGTGGATTCCAGCGCCTGGTACGCCGCCGATGTGGAAAAGGCGGTGGAGCTGGGGCTGATGAAAGGCAAGGGAGATGGGCGCTTTGACCCCCAGGGCAAGCTCTCCCTGGCGGAGGCGGTGACCATGGCCGCCCAAGTCCACGCCGCCTATACCGGCCAGACCTTTACCCCCGGCGGTTCCCCCTGGTACAAAAACGCCGTGAACTACGCCCTGGAAAATGGCCTCATTCTCACCGGCGAGTACAGCGACTACACCGCTCTGGCCACACGGGCAGATATGGCGGGGATCTTTGCTTACGCCCTTCCCCCGGAGGAACTGCCCCGGATGAACCGGGTGGCCGCCGTCCCCGATGTGACCGCCTCCACCGACTACGCCAGCGCCATTTATCTGCTCTACAACGCCGGAGTGCTGGCCGGAACCAACAGCGGCAGCTTTGCCCCGGATACCACCATTGACCGGGCCAGCGCCGCCGCTATTCTCAACCGTTTGGCCCTGCCGGAGAGCCGGGTGGAGCTGAATCTCACCACCCCCGCCGCTGGTACCACTCTGGAGAGCTCCGATGGCGCTTTCCGTCTGACCTTTGGTGTGGGCAGTCCTGAAGAGATAACTCAAGATGGGGGCGTGGGCTTCTCCTTCACCGACAAGAGCGGCAGCCTGAAAGCCCTCTCCTTTGCCAAGTCCGGCCAGAGCGCCCAGACGCTGGAGGACTTCGCTGTGGGGAAGCTCACCGCCCTGCGGGACCAGTTGGGGGGCGTGGAGCTGCTGGAGCAGCCGGACGTGGTGCTCTTCCGAGGGCTGAGTGCTATCTCCTGGCGCTATCAGATTGGAAACACCATCCACACTATGTTCTATGTGGAGAATAGCACCTCCTATGTGGAGCTGACCCTCTCCCACAGCGCAGGAGCGGATGCAGATACCTTCTATCAGCAGCTTCTGAGTACCGCTTATACGCTGGATTTGGCGCTGTAAGGTCAGAGTTACACCCGTCCAGGCCGGGGAGATTTTGTCCTCGCCGGACGGGCACCCTGCGCGGGTGGCGCCCGATTTCTTTTCGCGGAAAAGAAACCGGGGAAAGAAAAGGCGGAGAGGAGAACTTCTCGTTCCCCTCTCCACTCCCCTCCAAAAGGGCGGCCTTTTTAGGGGGCCGCCCCATTTTTTGGGTGGTGACTGACAGTTTTCGCGGTTACCTGTCTTGCATGGCAGTACAACGCTTCCCTCATAGGCAGAAAGCTTCCGCCCAAATGGCACCGCAC
>DXDX01000175.1 GCA_019115265.1 Candidatus Flavonifractor merdigallinarum
AGAAGGACATCCTGGTCGAGGTCTGCTCCAAGTGTCACCCCTTCTTCACCGGTAAGCAGAAGATGGTGGATACTGGCGGACGCGTCAGCCGCTTCAACAAGAAGTTCGGTCTGGACAAGTAATTGTGCCACAAAAAACCCGTACCGGTTTCGGTACGGGTTTTCTGCATCTCCGGGCAAGTGGATTTGTCTCGGAGGAATCCAATTCCACGGCGGGGCAGGGGAGAAAGGCCGCCTCCGCCGGCGTGTGGAGGTAGTATGATCGACGCAAACAAGAAAAGCATCAATCGGGCGGTACTGGTGGGGCTGAACGCCTTTTGCCTGGGGAAAGAGGAAAATGCCACGGAGAGCACCCTGGAGGAGCTGGAAGATTTGCTGAAAACCGCCGGCGGGGAGGCGGTGGGCACCGTGCTCCAGAATAAGGACACCCCCGACCCCCGCACCTTCATCGGGGAGGGCAAGGTGGCCGAGGTAAAGGAGCTGGTGGAGCGCAGCGGCGCGGATTTGGTCCTCTTTGACAACAGCCTCTCTCCCTCCCAGCAGCGGGTACTCTCCGAGACCCTCCAGGTCACCGTGCTGGACCGCTCCGCCCTCATTCTGGACATCTTCGCCCAGCGGGCCCGCACCCGGGAGGGCCGCCTCCAGGTGGAGCTGGCCCAGTACCAGTATCTGCTCCCCCGGCTCACCGGCATGTGGACCCACCTGGAGCGGCAGGAGGGCGCCATCGGCACCCGTGGCCCCGGTGAGACGCAGCTGGAGACCGACCGGCGGCACATCCGGCGCAAAATCGCCAAGCTGAAAGAGGAGCTGGAGGCGGTGCGCCGGGTGCGTGGGGTGCAGCGGGAGCGGCGCATCAAAAACGAGGTGCCGGTGGTGGCCCTGGTGGGGTACACCAACGCGGGAAAATCCACCCTGCTCAACCGGCTCACCGGCTCGGACATCCCCGCCAACAACCGCCTCTTTGACACCCTGGACACCACCACCCGCACCCTGGAGATTTCCGACACCTGTACCGTCCTCCTCTCCGACACGGTGGGCTTTATCCGCAAGCTGCCCCACCATCTGGTGGAGGCGTTCAAGGCCACTTTGGAGGAGCTGAGCTATGCCGACCTGCTTCTCCACGTCATTGACTTCTCCAACCCCGAGTGGCGGGAACAGGCGGAGGTGGTGGAACGGCTCATTCAGGAGCTGGGGGCCAGCCAGACCCCCCGCATTGATGTGTTCAACAAGTCCGATTGCTACACCGGGGAGTGGCTGCCCCGGGGAGAGGACCGGGTACTTCTGTCTGCCAAGACCGGACGGGGGGTGGACGAGCTGCTGCGGGCCATCGGGCAGCGTCTGGACACCGGGGCCCACCGAGTGGTGCTCCACCTGCCCTATGACCAGGGCGGACTGCTGGAGCAGCTCTACCGGGACGCCAAGGTGGAGTCGGTGGACTACGCCGAGCACATTGTCGTGACCGCTGTCCTCACCCCCATTCTGCTGGGGCGGATGCAGAACTATATTGTGGAGGGCTGGACCCCGCCCAAAGAGCCCTGGGAGGAGTAAGATGGAACTAAGAACCGAGCGCCTGCTGCTGCGGCCCTTTACCGAGGAGGACGCGGAGGAGGTGTACGCCTACGCCCAAGACCCCCAGGTGGGTCCCGCTGCCGGGTGGACGCCCCATCAGAGTGTGGAGGAGAGCCGGGAGATCATCCGCACGGTGTTCTCCGAGCCGGGGGTGTTCGCCGTGGTGGAGCGGGAGAGCGGCCGGGTGATTGGATCGGCGGGCTTTACCGGGCGGCACCGCACCGAGCTCCCCGGCCCGGATAACGAGCTGGGCTACTCCCTGAGCCGCGCCTACTGGGGGCGGGGCCTCATCCCAGAGGCGGTGGAGGAGCTGCTGCGGTACGGGTTTGAGGAGCTGGGGCTGCACACCATCTGGTGCAGCCACTACGACGGCAACCAGAAGTCCAAGTGGGTGGTGCGCAAGTGCGGCTTTCGCTTCCGCTTTCTGCGGATGCAGCAGGTGCCCACTCTGAATAACGCCATCCGTCTGGCCCTGTGCTATGCCCTCACCAAGCCCGAGTGGGAGGCGCGAAAGGGGAGGGGGACACCATGACCGAATACCGCATTCCCACCGCTTCATCCGAGACGGAGTTCACCGAGAAGAGATCCCGCTTCATTGGCCATGTCTGGCGTGTGGAGACGGAGGAGGAGGCCCGGAGCCACATTGAGGCCATGAAAAAGCGCTACCACGACGCCCGACACAACTGCTGGTGCTACCTCATCCGGGAGGGGGGCGTGGTGCGCTACTCCGACGACGGCGAGCCGCAGGGCACTGCCGGGCAGCCCATGCTGGGGGTGTTCCAGAAAGAGGACATCACCAATGTGTGCTGTGTGGTCACCCGCTATTTCGGCGGAATTTTGCTGGGAGCGGGGGGCCTGGTGCGGGCCTATACCCGCTCCGCCAAGGACGCTTTGGATGCCGCCGGTATTTCAGTGGTGCGCCGCTGGGCAGAGGTGGCGGTGCCATGTCCCTACGCCCTCTTCGAGCGGGTGAAGCTGGAAGTGGAGAGCGCGGGCGGCGTGCTGGGGGAGACTGAGTACGGCGCTGACGTGACCATCCATGCCCTGCTGCCCGAGGGGGCGGTGGAGGGTTTTCAAGCGCGGATTACCGAGCTCACCGCTGGAGGCTGTGCCGTCCAGGTGGTGGGAGAGGCTTTCCGGGATGTGCCGCTCAATCGCATATAAAAAGCCAGGGACGTTGCAGGAAGTCAAATTCTGCAACGTCCCTCTTTGAATAGATGGCGTTCCCAGCCACAGGGGATTTTGTCCTCGCCGGACGGGCACCCTGTGCGGGTGGCGCCCGATTTCTTTTCGCGGAAAAGAAACCGGGGAAAGAAAAGGCGGAGAGGGGAACTTCTCGTTCCCCTCTCCACTCCCCTCCAAAAGGGCGGCCTTTTTAGGGGGCCGCCCCATTTTTGGTGGTGACTTACAGTTTTTGCGGTTACCTGTCTTGCATCGCAGTACAACACTTTCCTCATAGGCGGAAAGCTCATTTCAAATGGCACCAAGCTGGCGCAATCTTACCGCAGTAGAAATTTAGCCCGGTTGCGCATTGGGGGGAGTGCAGAGGGGGCAGCGCCCCCTCTGCGCTTTCTTTCCCACCGCTTTCTTTGGCAAAGAAAGCGGTGCCCCATCCGGGTAGGATGCCCGCGCGGCGAGCGCAAAAACTTCCCGGCTTGGCCGGGCGGAGAACGGAAGAGTTACTCCAGCCCCTTTCCTCCATTCCACTTCCAGTTGCGCACTTCTGGCAAATCCACCCCATTGGTGGTGATATACTGTCGGTGCTCCACCAGTTTGTCCTTCATCTCCTGGATGAGGAAAGCCCCCCGGTTGCCCAGCTGGGGGAGGCGCTTCACGGTATCAATGACCAGATCAAAGCGGTCAATGTCGTTTTGCACCCGCATGTCAAAGGGAGTGGTGATGGTGCCCTCCTCCTTGTAGCCGCGCACATGGAGGTTTTTGTTGTGGCGGCGGTAGGTGAGCTCGTGAATGAGGGTGGGATAACCATGGAAGGCGAAGATAATGGGCTTGTCTACCGTAAAGAGGGCGTCATAGTCCTCCGAGGTGAGGCCGTGGGGGTGCTCGGTGTGGGGCTGGAGCTTCATCAGGTCCACTACATTGATGACCCGGATTTTAAGCTCCGGCAGATACTTGTGCAGAATGGTGACCGCGGCCAGCGTCTCCAGGGTGGGGGTTTCACCGCAGCAGGCCATAATCACGTCCGGCTCCTGCCCCTGGTCGTTGGAGGCCCACTGCCAGATGCCGATGCCGTGGGTGCAGTGCTTGATGGCCTCATCCATGGTGAGCCACTGGGGGCGGGGGTGCTTGGAGGTGATGAGCACATTCACATAGTTGCGGCTGCGGATGCAGTGGTCGAAGCAGGACAGCAGACAGTTGCCGTCCGGCGGAAGGTAGAGCCGCACCACGTCGGACTTTTTGTTGGCCACATGGTCCAGAAAACCGGGGTCTTGATGGGTAAAGCCGTTGTGGTCCTGCTGCCAGACAGTGGAGGAGAGGACGTAGTTCAAAGAGGCGATGTCCTGCCGCCAGGGGAGCTGGGAGCAGACCTTCAGCCACTTGGCGTGCTGGGCCACCATGGAGTCCACAATGCGGCTGAACGCCTCATAGCTGGTGAAAAAGCCGTGCCGTCCAGTGAGCAGATAGCCCTCCAGCCAGCCCTGACAGGTGTGCTCGGAGAGAAGGGCGTCCATAATGCGCCCATCGGGGGAGAGAAATTCGTCCCGGTCAGAGCAGTCCGCATTCCAGCACCGGCCTGTCTCCTGAAAGACCGCGCCCAAGTCGTTGCTCATCACTTCATCGGGGGCAAAGACCCGGAAGTTCCGGGCGTCGGCGTTGCGCTTGATGACATCCCGCACAAATTTGCCCAGCTCCACCATGTCCTGTCCCATTACGGCTCCAGGGGCGGGGACGGACACGGCGTAGTCCCGGAAATCGGGGATGCGCAGGTCCCGCAGCAGGAGGCCGCCGTTGGCGTGGGGGTTGGAGCCCATCCGCCGGGTGCCCTTGGGGGCCAGGGCCTGCAACTCGGGGATGAGAGCGCCGTTGCGGTCAAAGAGCTCCTCCGGGCGGTAGCTCTTAAGCCAGTTTTCCAGCAGTTTCAGGTGCTCCGGGTGGTCCTCCCCCATGCTGAGGGGCACCTGGTGGGAGCGGAAGGAGCCCTCCACCCGCAGCCCGTCCACCTCCTTGGGGCCGGTCCACCCCTTGGGAGAGCGAAACACAACCATGGGCCAGCGGGGCCGGGCGGTGTCGCCGTTGGTGCGGGCGTTCTGCTGGATGCGCTCAATCTCTCGCACCGCCCAGTCCAGAGCGGCGGCCATCTGCTGGTGCATTTTAATGGGCTCATCCCCCTCCACAAAGCGCGGGGTCCAGCCGCAGCCCTTGAAGAAGTCCTCCACCTCGTCGTGTGTGATGCGGGCGAAGAGGGAGGGGTTGGAGGTCTTGAAGCCGTTCAGGTGGAGGATGGGGAGCACCGCGCCGTCGGTAATGGGGTTGAGGAACTTGTTGGAGTGCCAGGAGGCGGCCATGGGGCCGGTCTCCGCCTCACCGTCCCCCACCACACAGGCGGCGATGAGGTCGGGGTTGTCAAACACCGCCCCAAAGGCGTGGGACAGGGAGTAGCCCAGCTCCCCGCCCTCGTTGATGGAGCCGGGGGTCTCGGGGGCGGCCTGGCTGGCGATTCCGCCGGGGAAGGAGAACTGCTTGAAGAGGCGCTTCATCCCCTCAGCGTCCTGGCTGATGTTGGGGTAGATTTCGCTGTACGTCCCCTCCAGATAGGTCTGCGCCACCAGAGCGTTTCCGCCGTGGCCAGGGCCGGAGATGTAGATGAGATTGAGGTCGTACTTGGTGATGATGCGGTTGAGGTGGGTATAGATGAAGTTCTGCCCCGGGGCAGTGCCCCAGTGGCCCACAATGACTTTTTTCAGATGCTCCCGCTGGAGCGGCTCCCGCAGCAGGGGATTGTCCAACAGATAGAGCTGCCCCGCAGCCAGATAGTTGGACGCACGCCAATAGGCGTCCAGCTTACGCAGCATCTCCGGGGTGAGCGGGCCCTTCTTGGACATGCGAGTGGATGTTTTAGAGACGGCCTTCGGTGTCGCGGATGCCTTTCGAGCCAAGCTAACGACCTCCTTTTTGCATTTACTACGTTGTTATTATATGCTCAATCCCAGGAAAGTCAAGGTTGAACGGCCAAAATCCGGGGATTGGGGAAGGAGACAGGGACTTAACAGGAAAAAGGGGGGAAAACTGTGAGAAAGAGCAAAAGAAGGTGCGGCGCGGCAGTCCCGGCTCTGGGTACCAATCCCTCCGCCCGGGCGGAGGGGCGGCTGGGGGACAGTCCATTCCGCCGCCGGAGATTTTTCACCCCGCGTTCAGCTTTCCTTCCCCGCAGCCGATTCTTTTGTCCATTCTGACCAATATATCATTATTTCCAAAATCGGAACAAGTGTTATCCTGTTTTTTGCTCTTGAAAAATCGCAAAATCTGTACTATCATGTAGAATACAATTTTATGCCTTTTTATTTATATAGAGGTGTGCGCCCCCTGGGGCCACCCCTCCACAAGGGGACGAAAACAATGAGCCTACGCATTGGAATTGACATTGGCTCCACCACCGTCAAGGTGGTGGTGCTGGACGAACACAACAAGCTTTTGTTCCGCTCCTACGAGCGGCACTACTCCAAGACCCGGGAGCGGGCCTGCGAAACCCTCCACTCCATTGAAGACCGTTTCCGGGGCCAGCAGGTAAAGCTGGTTATCACCGGCTCGGCGGGCCTGGGCGTGGCCAAGGCCGCCGGCATTGATTTTGTGCAGGAGGTGTACGCCACCGCCGCGGCGGTGCGGGAGTACTACCCCGACACCGACGCCGTCATCGAGCTGGGCGGGGAGGACGCCAAAATCATCTTCTTCGGCGGCGCGTTGGAGGAGCGGATGAACGGCTCCTGCGCCGGGGGCACCGGGGCCTTTATCGACCAGATGGCCACCCTCATGAACGTGGGGGTGGATGAGCTGGACCGGCTCTCCCTCAAGCATGAGAAAATCTACCCCATCGCCTCCCGGTGCGGGGTGTTCGCCAAGAGTGACATCCAGCCCATTCTCAATCAGGGGGGCCGGAAAGAGGATGTGGCTGCCTCCATCTTCCAGGCGGTGGTGGACCAGACGGTAGCCGGCCTCACCCAGGGCCGGGAGCTGAAGGGCAAGATTGTCTTTCTGGGCGGCCCGCTCCACTTCCTCATGGGTCTGCGGGAGCGGTTTGTGGACACCCTGAAGCTGGATAAGGAGCACGCCATCTTCCCCGAGGATGGAGACTGCTTCGCCGGCATCGGCGCGGCCCTGTGCGCCGGGGAGTATCAGCCCCGGCCTTTTGAGGAGTTCCTCCGCCTGTTGGAGGAGAGTGTGGACGCCAAGACCACCGTGGACTCCATGCCCCCCCTCTTCACCCAGCAGAAGGAGTACGACGAATTCCTCCGCCGCCACAACGCCAACCATCCCCCCGAGGCGGACATTCAGACCTACAAAGGCCCCGCCTGGCTGGGCATTGACGCGGGGAGCACCACCACCAAGATGGCCCTTATCAAGGCCGACGGCGGCCTGCTGTACACCTACTACCACTCCAACGAGGGCAACCCTGTGGCGGTGGTGCTGGAACAGCTGAAAGAGATTTACAAGCGCTGCGGCCAGCGCATTACCATCAAGGGCGCTGCGGTCACCGGCTACGGGGAGGACCTCATTAAAAACGCCTTTGGCTGCGATTTGGGCCTGGTGGAGACGGTGGCCCACTTCAACGCCGCCCGCCACTTCAACCCGGATGTGGACTTCATCATCGACATCGGCGGCCAGGACATGAAGTGCTTCAAAATCCGCAACGGCGCGGTGGACTCCATCATGCTGAACGAGGCATGTTCCTCCGGCTGTGGGTCCTTCATTGAGACCTTCGCCAAGGCCCTGGGGTATGACATCGCCTCCTTCTCCAAACTGGGGCTCTTCGCTCCCCACCCGGTCAATCTGGGCTCCCGCTGCACCGTCTTTATGAACTCCAGCGTCAAGCAGGCCCAGAAGGATGGGGCCAGCGTGGAGGACATCTCCGCGGGCCTCTCTATCTCCATCGTGAAAAACGCAGTATACAAGGTCATCCGGGCCACCAGCGCCGACGATTTGGGCAAGCACATTGTGGTCCAGGGCGGCACCTTCCTCAACGACGCGGTGCTGCGGGCCTTTGAGCAGGAGCTGGGCCGGAATGTGACCCGGCCCACCATCGCCGGGCTGATGGGTGCCTTCGGCGCGGCGCTGGCCGCCCGGGACCTCCACCTGGAGCACTCCGGCCTCCTGCGGGAGCAGGATCTGGCCTCCTTCACCCACACCGCCAAGCCGGTGACCTGCGGCCTGTGTACCAACCACTGCTCCCTCACCGTCAACCAGTTTGACGGCGGGCGGAAGTTCATCTCCGGCAACCGCTGCTCCCGCCCGCTGGGCAAGGAAAAGGTGCAGCTGCCCGACTTGATGCAGTACAAGTACAAAAAGCTCCGCGCCATGGAGGGCGTGGGGGAGGGCGACGGCTCTCGGGGCCGCATCGGCATCCCCTTCGGGCTGAACATGTACGAAAACCTCCCCTTCTGGTTTGAGTTCTTTACCCGCCTCAATTTTGAGGTGGTGCTCTCCCCGGAGTCCTCCCGCATGCTCTATCTGAAGGGCCAGCGCACCATCCCCTCTGACACGGTGTGCTACCCCGCCAAGCTCCTTCACGGCCATGTGGAGGCCCTGGTGGAGGCGGGGGTGGACGCCATCTGGTACCCCTGCATGTCCTACAACAACGACGAGGGCATCGGGGATAACCACTACAACTGCCCCGTGGTGGCCTACTACCCGGAGCTGCTGGCGGTGAATGTGCCCAACCTGAAAAAGACCCGCTTCCTGGACCCCTATGTGGGGCTGTGGCGGCACAAGGACTTTGCCAAGCGTATTGCGGTACTCATGGAGCAGGAGTTCGGGGTACCCAAGCGGGAGACCCGCAAGGCGGTGAAGCTGGCCTATGACGCCTACGAGCGCTATGTGAATGTGCTGCGGGAGACGGGCAAGGAGTACATCGAGTACGCCCGCGCCTACCAGATGCCCATTATTGTGGTGTGCGGCCGCCCTTATCACATCGACCCGGAGATCAACCACGGTATCAACGACCTCATCACCTCTTTCGGCTTTGTGCTGGTCACCGAGGACGCCCTCAGCTATCTGGAGGACTACGCCCCCCGGAAGGTGCTCAACCAGTGGACCTTCCAGGCCCGCATGTACAACGCCGCCCGCTATGTCTGCACCCAGAACGACATGCAGGTGATCCAGCTGGTGAGCTTTGGCTGCGGCACCGACGCCATCACCACCGACGAGATGCGGGACATTCTGGAGAGCGGCGGCAAGCTGTACACCCAGCTCAAAATTGACGATATCAGCAATCTGGGCGCGGTGACCATCCGTATCCGCTCCCTGATGGCCGCCATTGACGCGCGGAAGCAGCAGAAATGACGGCGCAGACTGGAAAGGAATCGACCTATGGCAGAATTAGTCTATGACAATACAGGCCGTCTCCTCTTTACCGAGGAGATGAAGAAGGAGTATACCCTCCTTATGCCCCAGATGCTCCCTGTCCACTTCGCCATGATGGCCCGCCTGCTGGAAAACGAGGGCTACAAGGTAGAGATGCTCAACACCAGCGGCAAGAGCATTGTGGAGGCCGGACAGAAGTATGTCCACAACGACACCTGTTATCCCGCCCTGCTGGTCATCGGGCAGCTCATTGACGCCATCCAGAGCGGAAAATACGATGTGCACAAGGTGGGGCTGCTCATTACCCAGACCGGCGGCGGCTGCCGGGCATCCAACTACATCCATCTGCTGCGCAAGGCGCTGAAAAAGGCGGGGCTGGAGTTTGTGCCGGTGGTGTCGGTGAACCTGTCGGGGCTGGAGAAAAACCCCGGCTTCAAGCTCACCCTCCCCTTTGTGCGCAAGGCGGTGTTCGCCATGATGTACGGCGACATCATCGTGCAGACCTCCAACCAGGTGCGGCCCTACGAGGTCACCCCCGGCCAGACGGACGAGACCATCGAGACCTGTATGCAGCGCCTGCTGGACGAGATGAACCAGGGCAAGGGGCTCTCTCTCCCCACCATGAAGGAGAATTTTCGCTGGATTGTGCAGGCCTTCCGGGACATCCCCGTGCAGGGCGAGCCCAAGGTCCGGGTGGGCGTCGTGGGGGAAATTTACATCAAATACTCCCCGCTGGGCAATAATAATCTGGAGCAGTTCCTCCTCTCTGAAGGGGCCGAGCCGGTGGTACCCGGTCTCACCGACTTCATCATCTTCAAAATCAACAACCGCGAGGTGGATGTGGACCTCTACGGCGGCAAGTGGATCAAAAAGCAGGCGTGCCGGATTTTTGAGGACTATGTGAAAAAGTGCCAGCGGGCCATGATTGAGGCCATGAAGGAGGGGGGCTTCCGGGCTCCCGGCACCTTTGACGACCTCCACCGCCTCATCAAGGGCTATCTGGGAGACGGCAACAAGATGGGCGAGGGGTGGCTCCTCACCGCCGAGATGCTGGAGCTCATCCACTCCGGCACCCCCAATATTGTGTGTACCCAGCCCTTTGGGTGCCTCCCCAACCACATTGTGGGCAAGGGGATGATCCGCAAGCTGAAAGACGACTACCCCTTCTCCAACATTGTGGCCATTGATTACGACCCCGGCGCCACCAAAATCAATCAGGAGAACCGCATCAAGCTCATGCTGGCCAACGCCCGGGAGCTGGCCCGGGAGGGACACGCCGCCCAGGAGGAGGCCGCCCACACCCCGGCGGGAGTGTGAGGATGGCAGAGCTGCGCTTGGTGGAGGCCACCACGCCGGAGCACTTCCGGACCATGAGCGCCATCCACGCCCGGGGCTGGCGCAAGACCTACCCCGGCTATGTTCCCGACGACTACATGCGGGACGTCATTACCGACGACCACTGGGTGTCCATCTTCGCGGCCAACCGCGCCGCCGGACACTGGCAGGGCCTGATGCTGTATCGGGGCGATACCCCCGTGGCCTGCTGCACCTATGGTGCGGGGCGGAATCAGGGGCCGGAGGGGCCCCGATACGCCGGCTGGGGGGAGCTGTGGACCTTCTATACCGACCCGGCCCACACCGGCCAGGGGTACGGAGGCCTTCTGATGGAGGCGGCGCTGGACCGCCTGCGGGCAGCGGGATACACCCAGTGCTTTGTGCTGGTCCTGCGGGAGAACGAGGGCGCCCGGCGCTTTTACGCCCGCCACGGTTTCCACTGGGACGGCACCCAGGTAGAAATTCCCTTTCCGCCCCAGGTCTGTATTGACTTGCGCTATACACAGGCTTTATAATGAAAAAACTGTGGTACCTCTTTGGAGGGTACCCATCCGGCCGCGTTGCTTTTTGCCCCGTCGTCCCCCTGCGCGGCCGCTGAAAGTGTCTGGACAGCGGGTTTTCCTCTGGGAAAGCCCGCTGTTTTTTCGCCTCAGATACCAAGAGAAAGGAAGATGTGTGTGAATCCAAAAGAGAACAAAATGGGGACCATGCCCATCCGCCGCCTGGTCCTCCACATGTCCTGGCCCATGATGCTCTCCATGCTGGTCCAGGCGCTGTACAACATGGTGGACAGCTATTTTGTGGCCCAAATCAGCCAGGACGCCTTTGAGGCGCTGGCGCTGGTCTACCCCATCCAAAGCCTCATTATCGCCATCCAGGCCGGTACCGGCGTGGGGGTAAACACCATGCTCTCCCGCCGCTTAGGGGAGGGGAAACAGGAGGAGGCCGCCTCGGTGGGGGAGCACGGCTACTTTCTCTACACCCTCTCCTGGCTGGTCTTTCTGACCGTGGGCTGGACGTTCGCCAGGCCCTTTCTGGAGCTCTACTCCGACAACCCCCAGGTCATTGAGTACGGCGTGACCTATCTGCGCATCATTGTGCTCTTCTCGCTGGGTTCCTGCCTGCAATTTGCCGCCGAGCGGGTGCTTCAGGCCTCCGGAAACCCGGTGGGCCCCATGTTTGTCCAGGGCACCGGCGCGGTGGTCAACCTGATTTTGGACCCCATCCTCATCTTCGGTCTCGGCCCCATCCCACGCATGGAGGTGGCGGGCGCCGCCATCGCCACGGGCTTGGGCCAGCTGGCGGGCATGGGAGTGGGCCTCTTCCTGGTGGCCCGCAATCCGGTGGTGCACCTCTCCCTGCGCAGCTTCCGCCCCAGCGCCGCCACGGTGGGCACCATCTACCGCATCGGCCTGCCCGCCATTGTGATGCAGTCCCTCTTCACTCTCATGACCCTGGGTATGAACAAGATTCTGGTGCTCTTCACCCAGAACGGTGTCTTTATCATGGGAGCCTATTTTAAGGTGCAGTCCTTTGTGTTTATGCCGGTGTTCGGCCTGAACAACGGCCTCACCCCGGTGGTGAGCTACAACTACGGTGCCAAGGAGCCTCAGCGCATTACCGGCGCGGTGCGTTTCTCCCTCATTCTGAGCACCGGCATTATGCTTTTGGGGATGATTCCCTTCCTGTGTTTTCCACAGGCGCTTCTGGCCCTCTTTGATGCCGGGCCGGATGTCATCGCTGAGGGGGTTCCCGCCATGCGTATGCTGTGTCTGTGCTTTGTGTTCTCCGGCATTGTCATTTTGCTGTGCTCCGCCTTCCAGGCTTTGGGCGCGCCCATGCTCAGCCTCCTTTTCACGCTGGTGCGGCAGGTAATCCTTCTCTTCCCGGTGGCGCTGCTGCTGGGCTATCTGGCGGGCCCCCGCTATATCTGGCTGTGCTTTACCCTGTGCGACGGGCTGGGCGCGGTGGCGGCGCTGGCCCTGTACCGCTGGCTCTACCGGGAGCGCATTGCCCCCCTGGCTCTGTCCCACGGAGGAGGTGAGGCGGCATGAGAGCACGGCTTACAGGTCTTCTTCTTCTGCTGACCCTCACCGCCTGTACCCCCGCCCCAGCGGGACCCACCCCCACCGTGGAGCCATCCCCGGTTCTTACGGATAACCCCGCTGCGGCCCCGACTGCGGCGGAAGCAGCCTGGTGGGAGGGCATTACTTTAGAGGAATTGCCGGAGACCGTGACCCCGGAGGAGGAGGTGGCGGCGGGCAGCAACACGCTGTACCTGCTCAGCCAGATTCCCGAGGCGGAGATTTTCCTCTATGGCTACGGCAATGACAGTTTCACCGGGGTACTGCTCCGCCGGGGGGAAGAGCTCACCCACCTGGACCAGCCCTATCTGGCCTACGAAAACCCCGCCGCGCCGGAGCTGTGGTGGGAGGACTTTGACGGGGACGGCGCCTGTGAGCTGGCGGTGCAGTACCTGCTGGTCAACACCGCATCCCGCCACTTGGTCCAGTTTCATCTCTACTCCCCCAGAGAGGCGGAGTGGCAGGACCGGACGCTGGACCTCACCGCCCAGGCCCAGACGCTGCTGGACCAGCTCACCTGTACCTTTGACACTGACAGCGGTATGGTCCAGGTGAGCAGCGGTGCCCTCTCCGCTTCCACCTACCTGGAAGAGCCCATCCCCATCACCGGCGCACCCCTCACCGCCGGGGAGAGCATCTATTTCCGCCAGGAAGAGGGGGACATCATAGCGGTTCTGCCCCTGGGCCTGGCCCTACCGGGCCAGTCTCCCTTGCTCTTTGCCCATGCCCTGTGCACGGTGGCGGTCTCCGGGGACACCCTCACCCTGGAACTAAAGAATTTGGAGGCGCTTTACGGCGTGTAGATAAGCCGGGCGGGGCGCGCCGGTCCATTCCTGTTTTAAGGGAATTTTAATGGCCCGTAGAGGACAATTTCCATTCTGAGGTGGTATCTTGGAGGTAGAAACAGGGAGGGATGGAGCATGACACGTCAAGAGTATCTGGAGCGGCTGCGCCAGGCGCTGGCGGGCCATCTGGCCGCAGAGGAACTGGAGCGCACCATGGCCTACTACACCCGCTGTCTGGAGGAGGCCGGAGCGGTGGGGGAAGAGGCGCTCATGGACACCTGGGGAGAACCAGAGGAGCTGGCCGGGGAGCTACTGGCCAATCTGGGCCATCACCGGCCCGGCAAAAAGACCCGGCGCTGGATTTGGGCGGGACTGGCGGGGGTATTGATCCTCTCCGCCGCCTTCTGGGTGGTGCGTCTGCGCCCCTGGGCCCCCCAGGCGGGGAGCAGTGGCAGCAGCTCCCTCACGGAATCTTTCGATCAAGTCGAAGTGGATTTGGAGTGGGGAACCGTGACCCTGCGGCAGGAGGAGGATCTCTACCGCTGTGAGGCGGACTGGACGGGGACGGATTATACCATCAACGCCTGGGTGGAGCAGGGGGTGCTCCATGTGGAGGGGAAGCAGCGCGGGGGACTGCACCTGGACTGGAAGGAGAACCAGAGCGCCACCGTCACCATCACCGTACCAGAGGGGGCGGCTTTGCGGGAGCTCTCTGTGTACACCAGTCTGGGGGATGTGACCCTCACAGGCGGGAAAGCTGGTCTGGAGACCGGTCCCCTCACAGTGGAGAGCGATCTGGGCAGTGTGACAGTGGAATCCCTCTCCACCGGGGAGAGTGATTTGACTTTGGAACTGGGGGACCTCACGGTGACGGGATGTACTTTCCAGAATACCCAGATTGAGAACAGCTCCGGCGCGGTCACTGTGACCGACAGCCAGGTAGGGGACCTCACCTGCACGCTGGATTTGGGTGATTTGACTCTGGAGCGGGTGAGTGGGAAGAGCGCCGACTGGACAGCCGATTTGGGCAGCCTCATGGTACAAGAGGGGACCTTCTCCGGCGGCACCGTCACCTGCGATGGGGGAGAGGTGGCGCTCTCCGGGGCGCTGAGCGGCACCTGGACAGTAAATAATTCCTTGGGCGGAATCGCCTTCTCTACCACGGTGGGGGATTGGGGCTACGATCTGACCACTGATTTGGGCACAATCTGGGTGGATGAGGCCAACCAGGGCACCCGCGCCCAGCGGCAGGGGGGCGCCAATCAGCTCACCGCCACCGCTGATTTGGGGGATATCCGCCTGACCATCAGTTGACAAGGGGACAAAAAACGCATAAAATGGAGCCGTTCGTACCCAATTCGACCGTTCCGCCGGTGGGGGGACACCATCCCCGCCGGCGGTTTTTTCCCGGAAAGGAGCCTCCCCTTGAAGTTTCCCCGTCTCCCCAAATGCTCCGCCCCCTGGCGCACCCTGCCCTGGGTGCGCGGCACCCTCATCGGCCTGATTCCCCTTTTGAGTGTAGTGTTGGTGCAGCTGGTCGCCGCCCAGACCTGGGCAGAGGCCGCCAACTGGGTGGACCACCACACCGCGGCGGTGTTTTTCACCTATCTGCTTCTGCTGGGGGTGGAGGGGCTGCTGCTCCTCCTCACCCGGCGGCTCTTTCCCGCGGCTGCGGTGGTGGTGCTGATTCCCATGCTCTACGCGGTGGCCAACCATTTAAAGGAGGCGGTGAACGGCGCGCCCATCCTGGCCAGTGATTTGACCATGGCGGGCCACGCCGGGGAGATTGCCTCCTTTCTCCGGCCGGGGATGGAGCTGGGAAGCGGCACGATGACGGCCCTCTGGCTGGGGGCGGCGGTGCTGGCGGCGGCCTTCCTCTTCTCCAAGGGGAGAGCGATACATCTCTCCTGGCCCCGCCGTCTGGGGTGTGCCGCCCTGGTGTTATCTCTGATACTCAATGTGGCCTGGTCCCCCGCCGCCTCCGCCCTGCTGAGCGGGGAAGAGGGGGAGAGCCAGGGGGCGCGCAATGAGCGGCTGGGCCTGCTGGCGGGGATGTACGCCGCCTTGCAGCACAGCGCCATGGAAAAGCCCGATACATACAGCGAGAACAACCTGAACCGCATTTTGCTGGAACTGGAGGCACAGCAGGAGGCTCAGACCGCCCCCACCGGGGAGCGGCCCCATGTGGTGCTGCTGGTGTCGGAGAGCTTTTTTGATTTGACCCGCCTGCCCGGTGTCACCTTTGAGGAGGACCCCATCCCCAACTTCCACGCCCTGCTGGCGGAAAACGGCGGGGGGCGCTTTTTGTCGGGGGCCTACGCCGGGGGAACAGGCAATGTGGAGATGGAGCTTTTTACCGGTATCCCCTCCGCGTTTCCCTCCGCCACCGAGAGCCTTACGTCCCTCAGCGGCAGCGGCGTCTATAAGCGCATCCCCTCTCTGGTGAAGGCCTTCGGTGGGCAGGGGTATGAGACGGTGATGGTTCACTCCTACAACGACAGCCTCTACAACCGTAGCGCCAATCTGCCCGATTTGGGCTTTGACGAGCTGATCTACGACCGGGATTTCACGGTGGACAAGACCTACGCCGGGGGTTATCTCTCCGACGACACCTGGGCCGACCAGATCATCGCCCGCTTTGAGGAACGGGGAGAGGACCCCCTCTTCCTCTACGGCCTGAGCATGGAAAACCACCAGCCCTACTTCGCCGGAAAATTTGACAGCCCCTCCGGGGTGGACTACACCTGCGATGCCCTCACCGGGGACGATTTGGGGGCCTTTGACGCCCTGGTCCACGGCATCCACGACGCCGACGCCGCCCTGGGCAAACTGGTGGACTACTTCTCCCGGTGTGAGGAGCCGGTGCTGCTGGTCTTTCTGGGGGACCACCTGCCTGGCCTCTACCTCTCTGGGACGGACACGGTGTATTCCGCTCTGGGGGTGGTGGACTCCCCTTCCACCGAGGACTGGGACGCCAAGACCCTGTTGGAGATGCACAAAACCGACTATCTGGTGTGGAACAACTACGGCGCAGAGCCGGATTGTCCCGATTTGGTGAGCGTCACCGGCATGGGCTCCCAGCTTCTCACCTGGGCGGGGCTGTGGAAGCCCCTGTGGTTCACCTGGGTGGATACCGCCATGGCGGACTTAAAACTCTACCGGGAGCGGCTCTTTGTGGACGGGGCGGGGAACGCCTATGACGCCCCGCCGGAGGAGAGCGCCGAGACGGTGTCCATCTACCGCACTCTGGTCTACGATCTGCTCTACGGGGAGGGCTATCTGGCGGAGAAGCTCACCGACTACCAGCCCCCGGACACCCCATAACACCTCTTATCCCGTCTCTCTTCGTCGCTTTTGACAAACGGCGGCGCAAAGAGACGGGATTTTATCTCTGCGACGAAAGGATTTTCCCTTGACAGACGGGGAAAAATATTGTATCATTTCGGTGTTGTAAAGCTGCGGAGCTTTACAAAGCCGGTTGGCCAGCTCCGCACAGTCCCCCGGGAAGGAGCGCGGCATGAAGAATCAGGCGTACCGGATGGCGCTGCTGTACGATTTTTACGGCGATATGCTCACCCAGCGCCAGAAAGAATTCTACGATCTCTACTACAATGAGGACCTCTCGCTGGCGGAAATTGCCGAGAACTACGGCATCACCCGCCAGGGCGTCCGGGACGTGATTGTCCGGGCGGAGGCCATCCTCACCGAGCTGGAGGACAAGACCGGCATCATCCGGCGGTTTCACCAGATGCAGCGCCAGTTTGAGGAGATTGCCGCCTCAGTGGCGCGTATCCGGCAGATCAACGAGGAGCGCCGGTACTACGACAACCAGATCGACGTCTGCTGCAACCAGATTGAGGACGTTTTGAAGGACTTGAAACAGGAGTAAGCACATGGCGTTTGAAGGACTGACTGAAAAGCTCTCCGCCACATTTAAACGGCTGCGGGGCAAGGGGCGACTGACGGAGAACGACGTCAAGGAGGCCATGCGGGAGATCCGGGTGGCGCTGCTGGAGGCGGACGTCAACTTCAAGATCGTCAAGCAGTTCGTGGCCACCGTCACCGAGCGGGCGGTGGGCTCCGACGTGCTGGAGAGCCTCACCCCCGCCCAGATGATTGTCAAAATCGTCAATGAGGAGCTCACCGCCCTCATGGGCAGCGAGAGCGCCAAGCTGGCCGTCAACCCCAAGCCGCCCACCGTGGTCATGCTGGTGGGCCTCAACGGCGCGGGCAAGACCACCAACGGCGCCAAGTTGGCGGGCTTTTTGAAAAAACAGGGCAAGCGGCCGCTGCTGGTGGCCTGCGACACCTTCCGCCCCGCCGCCATTACCCAGCTGGAAGTGGTGGGCGGCCAGGTGGATGTGCCCGTGTTCCAGATGGGGCTGGGCGACCCCATTGACATCGCCAAGGCGGGCGTGGAACACGCCCGGCGGCATGGAAACGATTTGGTGCTGATCGACACCGCGGGCCGGCTCCATGTGGATGAGGAGCTGATGCAGCAGCTCAAGGACATGAAGGCGGCGGTGAACCCCGATGAGATTCTCCTCATCGTGGACGCCATGATTGGCCAGGACGCGGTGAACGCCGCCAAGGCCTTTGACGAGGCGCTGGACATCACCGGCGTCATGCTCACCAAGCTGGACGGCGACGCCCGGGGCGGCGCGGCTCTGTCCATCAAGGCGGTGACCGGCAAGCCCATCAAATTTGTGGGTGTGGGAGAGAAGCTGGACCAGGTGGAGGTGTTCCACCCGGACCGGATGGCCTCCCGGATTCTGGGCATGGGCGATGTGCTCTCCCTCATTGAGAAGGCCCAGGAGACTTTTGACGCCAAAAAGGCCGCCGAGCTGGAGCAGAAGCTCCGAAAGAATAAATTCACCCTCTCCGACTTTTATGACCAGCTGGTGCAGGTCAAGGGGATGGGTTCCCTCAGCGACATCGCCGGGATGCTCCCCGGCGTGAACAGCAAGGCCCTGGAGGGGGCTACGGTGGACGAGAAGGCGCTCAGCCGCACCGAGGCTATCATCCTCTCCATGACGCCGGAGGAGCGGGAAAACCCCAGCATCCTCAACAACAGCCGGAAAAAGCGCATCGCCGCCGGGTCCGGTACCCAGGTGGTGGACATCAACCGTCTGCTCAAGCAGTTTGATCTGATGCAGCAGATGAGCCGCCAGTTCTCCGGCGGCAACCTCAAGCGCAAGGCCGGACTGTTCAGCAAGCTGAAGGGCGGCATGAAGCTCCCCTTCTGATGTGAGGTTGGTACACGCACTGCGTTGACCATAGATGTTTTAGAGATTTATGGAGGTGAATCACCATGGTTAAAATCCGTCTGCGTCGTATGGGCGCCAAGAAGGCTCCCTTCTATCGTATCGTGGTCGCCGATTCCCGCTATCCCCGGGACGGCCGTTTCATCGAGGAGATCGGCACTTACAACCCCCTGACCAGCCCCGCTGAGCTGAAGGTGGACGCCGAGCGCGCTCAGGCCTGGATCAAGACCGGCGCTCAGCCCACGGACACCGTGAAGGCTCTGCTGAAGAAGGCCGGCGCCATTTGATGGAGGGCCTTGGCCGCATGAAGGAATTGCTCACTTACATCGCCCGGAATTTGGTGGACCACCCCGACGCGGTGGAGGTCACCGAGCATACCGGCGATGGCGGGACCGTCCTGGAGCTCCGGGTCGCCCCGGAGGACATAGGCAAGGTGATTGGCCGTCAGGGCCGCATTGCCAAGGAGATCCGGGCGCTGATGCGCTCGGTGGCCCAGCGCCAGGGGACGAAAGTCTCGGTCGAAATCGTCGACTAAAAAGCGGCGGGGAAGGTCCCCCGCCGCTTTTTTGTACCCCGCGCAGGGCAGAATACGGAGGTATGTATGAAGAACCGATTTTTAGAGGCCGGGGAGATTGTCAACACCCACGGCATCCAGGGCGAGGTGAAGATTGTCCCCTGGTGCGACACGCCGGAGTTTCTCTGCGGCTTTGACACCCTCTATATTGACAACGCGCCGGTGAAGGTCCGCGCCGCCCGCGCCCACAAGGGCAATGTGCTGGCCCGTCTGGAGGGGGTGGACGATGTGAACGCCGCCATGCGCCTGAAAAACAAGGTGGTCTCCATTGACCGCACCGGGGTGGAGCTGCCCGAGGGGCGGCACTTCATCGCGGACCTCATTGGCCTCACCGTCCTGGACGACGACACCGGGGCGGAGCTGGGGACCATCGCGGAAGTGCTTACTCCGCCCGCCCACGAGGTGTATGTGGTCCGGGGAAAGGGGAAAGAATATCTCATCCCCGCGGTGGACGCCTTCCTCCGGGGAACCAATGTGGAGGAGGGCTGGGTGCGGGTCCACCTCATTGAAGGGATGGACGGCTGATGTACCGCATTGACATTCTCACCCTCTTTGACGAGACGGTGGGGGACATGATGAACGAGTCCATTCTGGGCCGGGCCCAGGAGCGGGACCTCATCCGCATTGAGGCCCACCAGATTCGGGACTACACCTTAAATAAACAGAAGCAGGTAGACAACTACCCCTATGGCGGAGGCCGGGGAGCGGTGATGCAGGCCGACCCCCTCTTCCACTGCTGGGAGCACGCCAAGGCGCTGGGAGAGGGCCCCACCCGCACCATCTACCTCTCCCCCTGTGGCAAGACCTTCACCCAGGCCGACGCCAAGCGGCTGAAGGAGGAGTACAACCACCTCATTCTGGTCTGCGGCCACTATGAGGGGATTGACGAGCGCTTCATAGAGGAGTGCGTGGACGAGGAGATCAGCCTTGGGGACTTCGTCCTCACCGGCGGGGAGCTGCCCGCCATGTGCGTGGCGGATGCGGTGGCCCGGCTGGTGCCCGGCGTGCTCCCCGACCCGGAGTGCTTTGAGGAGGAGAGCCACTGGAACGGGATGCTGGAGTACCCCCAGTATTCCCGCCCCGAGGAGTGGCATGGCCGGAAGGTGCCCGCCGTCCTTCTCTCCGGCCACCATACCAATATCGCCCGCTGGCGGCGCAAGCAGTCCATCCTTCGCACCCGGGACCGCCGCCCGGATATGTACGCCAAGCTGGATTTGAGCAGCAAAGCGGACCAAAAACTGCTAAAAGAGATTGCGGAGGAAGAGAAACGGTAGGAAACGACTCCTTGCGCTTTACATTCCGGCACAACCATGTTACAATAGCACCAGATGTGAATCTAATTTTCAAGATAAGCTCAAGGAATGGTTCATATGAGTTTTAAGATTATTGTGGACAGCTGTTGTGATCTGACCCCCGCCATGCTCAGCGACCCCTGTTTTGCATCGGTACCCCTGACCATTCGGGTGGGGGAGGAGAATATTGTGGACGATGCCACCTTTGACCAGGCGGGGCTGCTGTGGCGGATGAAGCAGTGTCCCACCGCGCCCTCCACGTCCTGCCCCTCTCCGGCGGACTATCTGAGCGCCTTTGAGGCGAGCAGCGCGGATGACATCTATGTGGTCACCCTGTCGGCGCTGCTGTCCGGCTCCCACAACAGCGCTGCCCAGGCCCGGCTCCTCTACCTGGAGGAGCACCCCCAGTGCAATGTGCACATCTTCAACTCCTGCTCGGCCTCGTCGGGGGAGGTGCTCATCGCCCTGAAGGTGCGGGAGCTGGCCCAGACGGGGATGCACTTCTCCTCAGTGGTCAACCAGACCGCCCGGTTTATTGATGAGATGCAGACCTTCTTTGTGCTGGAGACGCTGGACAATTTGCGCAAAAACGGGCGTCTGACCCGCTTGCAGAACATTGTCACCAGCACCCTGCGCATCAAGCTCCTGATGGGCTCCACCCCAGAGGGGGAGATCTGCAAACGGGGACAGGCCATGTCCATCCGGCAGGCACTGAGCAAGATGGTAGAGCTGATGGCCGGCGACCCCAAGCACGAGGGACGGGTGCTGTGCATTACCCACTGCAACTGTCTGGAGCGGGCTTTCCAGCTCAAGGAGATGGCTCTGAAAAGCTGTCGGTTCTCCGATGTGATCATCTGTGAGACGGGGGGCATCTCCACTGTGTACGCCAATGACGGCGGCGTGGTAGCGGCTTATTAAGCGTTTGCCCGGCCAAGCCGGGGGATGTTTGCGCTCGCCGCGCGGGCGTCCTGCGCGGACAGCGTCCGATTTCTTTTCGCGAAAAGAAACCGGAAAAAGAAAAGGCGGAGAGGGGAACTTCTCGTTCCCCTCTCCACTCCCCTCCAAAAGGGCGGCCTTCTCATGGGGCCGCCCCATTTTTTTGGCGGTGACTTGTAGTCTTTGCGTTTACCTGTCTTGCATGGCAGTACAACGCTTCCCTCATAGGCAGGAAGCCTGGTTCAAATGGCACCAGACTGGCGCAATCCCACCGCAGCGGAACTTTAGCCGGGATGCGCATTGGGGGGAGTGCAGAG
>DXDX01000024.1 GCA_019115265.1 Candidatus Flavonifractor merdigallinarum
TACTTATTTGTCCATTATTTTGATTATTCCAATTATCCAAATCTTCTAAAAAGCTACTGTTAATTTCATTATTATAAAGCTTATCTTGACTAGCGTCTCCACTGACACCATGCTCATCATCACCATTGAAAACGACGCCATCTTCTCGGTGTCGTATCTGGCCATCAACGGCCAGATCGGCTGAGAAAGCTTCAAAGCGCCCCCGAAGGCTACGGCCTTGGGAGATGTTTTTGAGACTGGCGATAACCCCTCCGCGCCGAAGGTTTCGGAGGGAAAGATAGTGTGAAAGAAAACCGTCAGGGTTGTCTTTCGCGTCTAGTCAAACCACTTTTTGAAACTTTTTTGAAGTTTCAAAAAGTGCAGCAGCCTGGCGAAAAGATTTTTTCGACAGGCTGAGGCGCCCCCTTGGGGGCGCCTTTTTGCGCTTGATGGTAGGAAACAGCGTTTACGGCCCTTCGGTGGGGAGCTGTGAAATGGCTAGGCAAGCGAGGCCGATTCCCAGCATACGGATGGCTGACACCGTATCCAGCAGGCCAAGAAGGGAGAGAACCACCACCTCGATCCCGGCGGCTGCGGCGATGCCCTTGCAGGCGAGACAGGCGATCTGTGAGGCTTTTCTGCCTCTGCCGCCACTGCTGCGCGGCTTGCCCTCACCCTGCATCAGCTCGTCCACTGTCAGGCCGAACAGCTCCGCCAGCTTTGGGATGGTGTTCACATCGGGGAGGGACAGGTCCCGTTCCCATTTTGAAACGGCTTTGTCGGTCACGCCCATTTTTTCGGCCAGCTCCAGCTGGGTCATGCCCCGCTCTTTGCGCAGCGCCGCCAGGGCGGCGCCGAAAGTTTGTTTTTTCAAGGTCGCTCACCTCGTTTTCTGAATGACGCTATGGTATCGCAGACTTCCACTTTCCTCAACCGACGGTTGGTTTACCGGCCTCGACCGGCAGTTTACCGCCGGTGGAGGGCAAAAACAGGCCCGGCCTTTTCAAAAGACCGGGCCCATTTGCGCTTTATTTGATCCGCAGCACCAGCTTGACCTTGTTGATAAAGTGAACAAGCCGCTGGCGCTTTTTCATCTTGACCTCCAGGGCAAATACGGCCTTGCGGGTGGCCGGATCGTCCAGCTTGTCGGCAAAGGCGCGCAGCTGGTCGTGGAGCTCAGGGAACTGGGTGAGGTAGATCAGGGAGATCCAGGGGTTGCCGGTGCTGGCCTGCTTGTAGACGCTGGCGGCGGGACCCCAATGGCGGTCGTACTGCTCCTGGAGGGAGCTGTACATCATGGAGTGCATCTCCTCAGGAGTGTAGTAGCCCGCCTGGATGGCCATGTCCACGATGTCGGTGCCGGGCAGGTAGTTGAGGCCGTGGATATTGAGCTCGAAGGGGGGCTCCAGCTCCAGGCACATCTCAAAGGTCTGCCGCAGGTCCTCGGGGCTCTCAAACGCGTGGAGGAGCATCAGGTCGTAGAAGACATGGGGCACCTTGCAGCGGGAGAGGACGCGGGTGGCCTCAATGACCCGGTCCTGGGGCTCATAGCGGTGGAATACGTCCCTGCGCACCCGCTCCGAGCCGCTCTGGATGCCCATGACCACCTGGTAGAGCCCGGCATCCACCAGCTTGGTGATCAGGTCCTCGTTGACCATCATGGGGTGGCCCCAGATGCGGAAGGGGATGCCAATCTCCTTTTTGTACCGGGCGCAGAACTCGTCCACCCAGCCCGGCTCGTTGGAGAATACCTCGTCCCAGAAGTGGACCACCCGCAGCTTGGGAATGTTGGCCTTGGCTTCGTTGAGCTCGCTGAGGACGCTGTCCACGCTGCGGAAACGCACATACTTGCTTGCACTGCCGTAGAGCCGGTGCAGATTGATGGCGGAGCAGTAGGTGCAGGAGAAGGGGCAGCCCCGGGAGGCCAGCAGCTCATAGGTGAAGGCATGGACCTGGGGGTCGCCAGGGGTGAGCTTATTGTTGGTAATGAGGTACATGTCCTTGCCGTTGACCGGCGGATGGCCAAACTTGTCAATGTCTTCCACCAGGGGGCGGATGGGGTTGAGGTGGACCGAGCCGTCCTCATTGAGGTAGGCGATGTTGTCGATGGACTTGATGTCGCCGCCGGTCTCGATGGCCCGCAGTACATCAATGAGGGTCTCCTCGCCCTCAGCCCGCATGACGAAATCGGCATACTGGAGGGCAACAGCCGGGTCCAGGGAGGCCAGCACGCCACCCCAGGCCACGGGGGCGGAGGTGGCGGCGCGCACGGCGGCGTTGACCTTCTGAAGGGTCTCAAAATACAGGGAGCTCATGGCGCTCAGGCCTACCAGGATGGGGTCCTTCTCCCGGATGAAGTCCTGCAGCAGCTTAAGCTCGGTGTCGGTGGCGTGCTCAGGCACCTCGGAGTTGAAGCCCTTGAAGAACACCACGATGGGCTCATAACCGTGAGCGCGGGCGGCTACGGACAGGTAGCGTACACCCAGGGCCTTTTCATTGTGGAAGCCGATGAGGACCACTCTTTTGTTCATCTTTTATGTTCCTTTCCAGGGGCGGCAGGTCTTTGCCGCCTATTTCGTACCGCTCATCATATCACGGCCTGCGGGGAAATGCAACTCATCCTTCACAGTAGGTCGAGCCCGTTGATGTCCAGCTTAAAGGTGAGGCCGAAAAACTCGGCGGCCTTGCGGCACAAGAGCATCCGGTCCAGAAAAATCTCAAAGTAGTCCATCACGGCGCACACCTTCGTATTGATGGACAGCGTGAGGGTGACGGTCTTGGCAGCGGTGTCCAGGGTGAGGTCGGATTTTTCTACGGCGTAGTTGACCCGGTCGTGGATATCGAAGCTGGCGGCATCCTTGTTGCGCACCCGGCTGCGGCGTACGTCGGTTTTGTCGGCCAGCAGCAATGCGGCGGCAATGGCGTTGACGGGAAAGGCGGTCTTGTCGTCGTGGTAGCCGATGGCGGTGATGACCGCCGCCACATCGGCGGGGTCCATGCCCAGCTTGTCCAGGATGCGGAAGGCCATGGTGGCGCCGCTGATGGCGTGGTCGTGGCGGTTTATGACATTGCCGATGTCGTGCATGAACCCTGCGATGCGGGCGAGCTCCATTTCCCGAGGGCCGTAGCCCAGGTCCCGGAGGAGAGTGGCGGCGGTCTCGGCACACTTGGTCACATGGGCGAAGGCGTGCTCCGTATAGCCCAGGGCCCGCAGAGAGGCGTCAGCTTGGGTGATATAGGTGCGGATCTCGGGATTGGTGCGGATGTCCTGATAGGTGAGAGCCATAGCTCAAATCTCCTTGAAGTCGTAGGGGGTGGTCTGGTAGACGTAGTAATTGAGCCAGTTTGTGTAGAAAAGCTGAGCGGCGGAGCGCCAGCGGACCACGGGAGGCTGGTTGGGGTCGTCGCCCGGGAAGTAGTGGGCGGGCACGTCAATGGGCAAACCCTTGTCCAGGTCCCGTCTGTATTCTTTCTCCAGGGTGTCAGCGTCATACTCGGGATGTCCGGTGATGAAGAAACGGCGGTTATCCTCACTCTTGACGGCGAAGAGACCTGCCTCATCAGATACCGCCAGCAGCTCCAGCTCGGGGACCTTCAGAACATCCTCCACCCGGGTGCTGGTGTGGCGGGAGTGGGGAACGTAGAACACGTCGTCAAAGCCGCGGAAGAGGGGGGACTGCTTTTTCACCGCCGTGTGGGCAAAGACTCCGAAGAGCTTTTTGTCCAGGGAGTACTTGGGGATCTTATAATGATAATAGAGGGCGGCTTGAGCTCCCCAGCAGACGTGGAGCGTGGAATGGACATGGGTGCGGGTCCACTCCATGATCTGGCACAGCTCATCCCAGTACTCCACATCGGCAAAATCCAGGTTCTCCACCGGAGCGCCGGTGATGATCATGCCGTCAAATTTCCGGTCCTTCACCTGGTCGAAGGTGGTGTAAAAGGACTCCAGATGATCGCTGTCCGTGTGCTGGGGAAGGTAGCTGGAGGTGCGCAGCAGCTCTACCTGGATCTGGAGCGGAGTGTTGGAGAGCTTGCGCAGCAGCTGGGTCTCGGTGACGATCTTGGTGGGCATCAGGTTCAGAATCAGCAGCTTCAGCGGGCGCATATCCTGGTGGATGGCCCGGTATTCCGTCATGACAAAGATGTTCTCCCCCTCCAGGGTGG
>DXDX01000176.1 GCA_019115265.1 Candidatus Flavonifractor merdigallinarum
CTAAAAATTCCACTTGTTCTAGAGAGCACATTTGATTGCAAAAAATCTTGGTGATGGATTGACTTATCTTAGCGGATATACTATTATTATTTTTCTAATCACAGAATTTGAAATGATTACTGTATGAAATAGGAGTGTTTTTCCATGTCCAGTATTCGAGATGTCGCCCGTCTGGCCGGTGTCTCCCCCGCTACCGTCTCCCGGGTCATAAATGGCACCGCAAATGTCTCCCCGGAACGGCGGGATCAGGTGCTTCGGGCCATCTCCCAAACAGGCTTTGTTCCCAATGAGGTAGCCCGCTCTCTTTTCAAGAAGTCCTCCAAATCCATCGGCCTCATCATCCCAAACATCCGCAATCCGTTCTTTACGCAGCTGGCACAAGTTGTGGACGCGGTCGCCAGGCAGTATGGCCACCACTTTCTGCTCTGCAACGTCGGCACCGATCTGGACGAGGAGCGGACCGCGCTGCAAATGCTGGCCGCCTTAAACACCGACGGTGTGGTCATCGCCTCCAGCAACGAGGAAATTCAGGCCGATCTCAGCCGCTATAAAATGCCAATTGTGGTCATTGACGCCCTCTTTGAAACTCCCGATGTCAACGCCTATATCTACTGTGACTTCTATCGGGGCGGACAGCTTGCGGCGCAGCACCTGACCGAGTGCGGCTGCCGCAGCATCGTGTGTATCCGCGGCCCCCAGAATCTGTACAGCGCCCGCGCCCGCTATCAGGGCTATCGGGATTTCTGCCGGGCACATGGAATCCAAGAGCGCGTCGCGGACTGCGAGTATGACTTCTATTCCGGTCTGGAGGCGGCGGAGCGTCTGCTGGACCGCTATCCAAATACAGACGGCATTATTGCCTGCAACGATTTGGTCGCCATCTCCATCTACAAAATCCTGCACAAGCGTCGGATCTCGGTCCCCAAGCAGATCCAGCTGATTGGATTTGATGATATTGCCCTGGCCAGTGTGGTGTCCCCGGAGCTGACTACCATCCATCAGCCCATTCGGGAGATGGGAATTCAGGCCACCAAGCTGATTTTGGAGCCGCCCATCCCGCCCAAATCCGGCCAGCAGCACATCCTTCCGGTGTCTCTGGTTCCCCGGGAGACCACCTGCTGGAAAAAAGACGCCTAACCATAGATTGTGTGTGAGAAGGAGCGTTCGGCATGAAAATCTTAAACATCGGCTCCATGAATTTGGACTATGTCTACCAGGTAGACCACATCACCCAGCCGGGAGAGACCCAGGCCGCCTCCCGCCTCACCCGCTTTTTGGGGGGGAAGGGGATGAACCAGTCGGTGGCGCTGGCACTGGCCGGCGCGGAGGTCTATCACGGGGGAATGATCGGCCCCGACGGACAGGCGTTTCTGGAGGTCTGTGAGACCTATGGCATACACAGCCAGTTCATCCGCTCGGTATCCCAGCCCACCGGGCACACGATTATTCAGATTAATGCCAAGGGACAAAACAGCATTCTGCTCTACGGCGGAGCCAATCAGATGCTGAGCCAAGACTATGTGGATGAGGTCCTCTCCCACTTTGGTGCGGGGGATTTGCTGGTACTTCAAAATGAAGGAAATCTCCTGCCCTATCTGGTGGAGCAGGGCTATCAGAGAGGGCTGACCATCGCCCTCAACCCCTCCCCTTTTCACGAAAATCTGCAAGAGGTGGATTGGCACAAGCTCCACATTCTCCTCCTCAACGAGGTGGAGGGCGGACAGCTAACCGGCCTGGATCAGCCGTCGGAGATGCTGGACGCTCTGGTCGGCCGCTTCCCTGAGGCTCAGGTTGTCCTCACTCTGGGCCGGGAGGGGGCCCGCTATGCCCATGGCAGCCAGCGCCTCACTCAGCCCGCCTTCCCCGTCCAGGCGGTGGACACCACCGCCGCGGGCGACACCTTTACCGGCTATTTTCTGGCCGGTCTGGCCCAAAACCTCCCCCTCCCCCAGGTGCTGCGCCAAAGCGCCATGGCCGCCGCGCTGGCGGTGACCCGGCCCGGGGCCGTCCCCTCCATTCCCCGCCGGGAGGACGTTTTGCGCCGTCTGACCGAGTGGGAGCACACCACCTTATAAATAAAGGGAGCGAGACCGGAACCCCATAGCGGGTTCCAGGTCTCGCTCCTTCGATGAGAGGGTTACAACATTGTTTCTTTGGGGAAGCACACATCCAGCACCGAACGGATCAGCTGGGAAAAGCGGGGGGCATCCCAGGCGCTGCGCCCAATGAAGAGCCCGTCAATGTGCTCCATTTGAATGAGGCCCACCGCATTTTCCGGGTTGACGCTGCCGCCGTACAGCAGGGGAATCTGTGCCCCCCGCTCCTCCCCGAAGAGCTGGACCAGCGTGCGGCGGATGGTGCGGTGGCGCTCCTCGGCGTACTCCTTGGTAGCGGGAACGCCCTGCTCTCCAATGGCCCAGACCGGCTCATACGCCACCCAAAGCTGCTCCCCGGTGGGGGGCGGAAGCTGGTAGAGGCCCCGTTTGAGCTGCATTTGCAGTACCTCGTCCGCCAGCCCCTTCTCCTTCTCCTCCGCCGTCTCCCCAATGCACAGGAGGGCGGTGAGGCCGTGCTCCACCGCGCAGAGCACCTTACGATTTACCATCTCGTCCGTCTCCCCCAGCACATGGCGGCGCTCCGAGTGGCCCAGCTCCGCGATGGTGGCCCCACACTCCAGCAGCATACGGGGGGAGATTTCGCCGGTGTAGGGGCCCTCCTCCGCCCAGCCCATATTCTGCCCGCCCAGGCGCAGCAGCTTCTGGTCCGCGCTCTTGCGGGCCGCGTCCAGGGCAATAAAGGATGGGATGACAAACAGCTCCAACTTCTCCCGCGGCAGATCGGCTGTCAGGCGGCACAGCTCCTCCACATAGGACACTGTATCAGCCAGGCCCTTGTACATCTTGGTGTTGGTGCCCAGATAGACCTTCTCCATATCAGCTGACCTCTGCCTGCTTCATGTTTTCCTGCTCAATGGCGCAGATGGCCTGGACCTTGGGGGTGGAGGGTCCGTCCTGGAAGGTCAGGTGAATCCACTCCCGCAAAATCATCTTGGCCAGCTCCGGCCCGATGACCCGGGAGCCAAAGCACAGCACATTGCCGTCATTGGAGAGGATGGAGCGCTCGGCGGAAAAGCAGTCGTGGCCCACCGCTGCCCGGATATTGGGGAACTTGTTGGCCGTCATACACATCCCAATGCCGGTACCGCAGACCAGCACCCCCCGCTTGGTGTATCCGCTGGCGATGATGTTCTCACACACCCGCTTGGCCACCAGGGGATAGACGGTGGGGTCGGAGGAATCCATACACCCCTCGTCCTCCACGGTGACCCCCTCGCTCCGCAGGCAGTCAATGAGGGCGTTTTTCAAATCCACAGCCGCGTTGTCGCAGCCGATCACAATGGTCATGAAAAGATCGCTCCTTTCGTCCGCCGCTGCTCAGCCCTTTTGATAGTAGGGGGAGCGGCAGGGCATGTCGTAGTAGGTCTTTAGCTCCTCGTCCAGCTTCATCAGGGTGACGGACGCCCCCGCCATCTCCAAAGAGGTCACATAGTTCCCCACATCCATATTGTAGATGTGGATACCCTTTTCCTCCAGCAGCTGGGCCAGCTTCCGGTTCATGATGTACAGCTCCAGAAGGGGGGTGGCCCCCAGGCCGTTGACCAGCGTGCAGACGGTGTCCCCGGCCTGGATGCCGGAGTCGGCCAGAATCTGCTCCACCAGTTCCTCCACAATGCTGTCGGCGCTCTGGAGCTTCACCCGGCGCACACCGGGCTCTCCGTGGATGCCCAGGCCGTACTCCATCTCATCCTCCGGCAAGGTAAAGATGGGGTGGGCCTCCCCTGGAATGGTGGCGCCGGAGAGGCCGAAGCCGATGCTGTACACCTGGTCCCGGGCCTTACAGGCGACCCGGTACGCCCCTTCCAAATCCAGCACGGAGCTGGCGGCTCCGGCAATTTTGATGACCAGGGCGTTTCCGGCGATGCCCCGCCGGTCGGTATACTGCTCCTTGGGGGCGGAGGCCACATCGTCCCACACCCGCACGGTTTTGACCGCAATTCCCTGGTCGGCCAGCAGCTCGGCGGCCATGTCAAAGTTCATATTGTCGCCGGAGTAGTTGCCGTAGACAAAGAGCACACCCTTTCCCCGCTCCACCGAGAGGGCGGTCTGCAAGATGCTGCCCGGGTCGGGGGAGGTGAACACATTCCCCGCCACCGAGGCGTCGGCCAGATTCTTGCCTACAAAATAGCCGAACATGGGCTCGTGTCCGCTGCCGCCGCCCACAATGAGGGCGGGCTTGTCCTGCACATCCTTCACCCGCAGGCCGGAGGCACCCTCCACCTGCACATACGCGGGATGGGCCTTCAGAAAGCCCTCCAGGGCCTCACTCACACAATCTTCCGGCTGATTGATGATCTTTTTTGCCATATCCCTACACCTCACAGACTCTGTACATAGTCCGCCATCGCCCTGAGCAAAATCCAGGTGGAGGTGGCGCCGGCGTCCTGGTGGCCGATGGCGCGCTCCATCAGGGACTTGGCCCGGCCATATTTGGCTTGGTACTGCTTGGTGGCCTCCATGCCCGCCTGAGCGGCCTGGGCAGCCTGGGCCATCATTTCCACCCAATCTCCCTGGGGGGCCAGAGCGTTCATCTGCTCCACGGCGGGCTCCAGCGCGTCCACCATGGTCTTGTCCCCCACCTGAGCCTTGCCTCGCTCTTTGATCTGGGCCAGACTATCCGACATCAGAGCGGCCATACCGGCGGTGTCCAGCGTAGCGCTGGCCGGCTTGTTCCGGGCGCCGCCCAGGAAGAGGGTGCCGAAAATCACGCCGGAGGCGCCCCCCATGCTCATCAGCATGGTCTTGCCCATAGCCTGGAAGAGGTCGTACACATTCTCCCCCGTCTCCATGGACAGCAGGGTCTCTTTGGCCTTCTTCATCCCCCGCTCCATGCCAATGCCGTGGTCGCCGTCGCCAATCTGGCTGTCAATCTCGGTGAGGAGGTCTTTGCTCTGAATGATTTCATCCGCCGCACGCAGCAGCATGGCGCGAACCTGCCCATAGTTGAGTTCTTTCATATGACAAAGGCTCCTTTCCATCCGTTCTGTTTCAGGAATTGCTGTATCCCAGCTCCTCCACCACTTCGTAGAGCAGCACGTTGAGGTAGGAGCCGCCGGCGGCCAGGCAGCAGCCGGGGGCAAAGACAAAGCGGTTGGATCCGTTTTCCTTCTTGGCCTCCAGATAGCGGGCCTTAAGCACCTGCTTGACCGCTTCGCGGTCGTTGTCGGCGTTCTCCAAATCGTGGTCCTGGTCAAAGCCAGCAATGAGAATCTTCTTGGTCTTGGCGCGCACGTCGGCGATGGAGGCGACCTCCTCCTCCGGCACCCCCACCGGACAGCTCTCCCAGTTGAGGGCCTGGAGCAGATCATCCTCATAGGCGATGTAGCGGTCCATGCGCAGGTTGCGCGAGCCGTGGACATGGGCCATGTTGAACCAGGTATGTCCCTTGCAGTGCTCCAGAATGCGCTTCTCATAGGGCTGGCAGAACTCGTCATACTGGGCGTCGGTGAGCAGCTGGGACATGGAGTACTGGTTGGCCAGGAAGATGCCGTCAATTCCCTCGGCAAAGAGGGCGTCCAGGTAGATGAGGTTAGTCTGGGTCATAGCCTCCAGCGCGTGGTGCAGCGCCTGGGGGTCCTCCGCCATCATGTGGAGCATGGGCACCGGGTCCAGACACCCGGCACACTCCTGCACGGCGGTCAAGGGATTGAAGATGGTGGCCACAATGGGCAGGGTGTCCTGGTAGTGCTCCTTCAGCGTGCGCAGGATTTGCAGCTCCCGCTGCCACACCGGATTCTGAATGTCCAGCACCGGGAGGGTGCGGGCGTCTGATATGGTGTGGATGGGGTATTTGCGGATGACGCCGTTCCACTGGTTGTAGCGCTTGGAGAAGTCAATGACACCGCCGTAGGCCTCGGTATAGAAGTGGCCGTTGGTCATAATCTTGATAAAGTCCCAGTGGTTGATGTCGGTGGAGGCGATGAGCTCCCGGGTGAAGTCGGTCACATTGCGGTCCACCAGGGGCATGTGGTACCATCCGCCGATGGGGGTGCGGTCAATGGGAGTTCCCTCTACCAGGGCCTTGATACGTTGAGTTCCGGTCATAGCGTAATTCCTTCCTTTCGTTCCTGCTCTTTCAGCGGTTTTGATTCGTTGAGACCATATTTATCGATCCAGCGGTAGAGGGTCGCCCGGCTGACGCCCATCTCCTCCGCGATTTTTTCCTTTGTCAGGTTCCCATGCAGCAGCTTGCGCAGCTGGGACTCAATGGCGTCCTCCACCGTACCCTTGGCGTGGGACAGGGCAGGCTCGTCGGGGAAAAACTGGGCCAGGTCCGTCTGCCGGAGGGATTCCCCCTCCAGCTGGGCGACAATGCGCTCAGCCGTCTCCCGGATCTCCTGGACGCCGTTGTCCCACCGCCGCTTCTCCAGAAAATGCCACGCCTCCTCGCTGACCTGGATGGCCGGGTGGGCATAGATCTGGCAGTAGCGCTCCAGGTACTTTTCCAAGTAAAAATGGATGTCCTCTGCGGAGCCGCTGACGGCGGGGATGGAAATTTTGTTGCGGGAAATCAGGTTATAGAGTTTCATGGAAAAGCGTTTTTTCTTGACCAGCGCGTAGAGATTCTGGCAGCTGGTGGCGATGACCCGCACATAGGTGGGCACCGCGCCGTCCAGCCCGCCCCGCAGCAGCTGGGCCAGCTGGTTTTGCAGATAAAGGGGGAGGTAGTCAATCCCGTAGAGATAGACCATACTCTCGTTGCCCATGGACAGCACCCCGGGAAACTCGTCCTTATGGCCCAGCAGCGCCGCCTCCAGAATTTGTTCATCCTCCGAGCAGTCCACCTTCACAATGCGGTGGCCGTCCTGCCGGAAGCGCATGAAGAGAATTTTGGCCAGCTCATCGGCCTGCTTGCGGTCGGGACACTCCACCAGAATGGAGAGCTGATTGTGCAGCGCCCGCATGGTGCTCTGCTTGGCCCGCTCCATAGCGGGGCTCTTTCCAAAGAAGCGCTCCACAATCTGGGGGGAGCGGACTGTCTGGGCCCGATAGCGGAAGAAGGGCAGGGTATCCACCTTGTCAAAGAGGTAGAGAAAACAGGGCTTGAGGGTGTTGGACTCCAGGCTCTGGATGCCCCGGAGCTGAATCACCTCCTGGCCCTTCTGGTAGAAGCGGTTTTCGATGAGAGTGTGGGCATCGGCCCGGGAGCCCTGCCGCTTCCAGAGGCTGAACACATCCTCAATCCGCTGCCCCTCCACCGGCTGCCCGTCCGCGAAAAACTCGGTAAAATAGCGGTTGGCGAACAGGACCACACTGGAGGAGTCGGTGATGGCCACCGCCTCGTGGATGCTGTCCAGAATGTGGTTGAATCGGGCCTGCAAGCCGGTCAGCATCCCGGATCGGGACTCATTCTGCACCATCTCGGAGATGAGCACGGAAATCTGGCGGAGAAAGTCGATGATGGGGGTCTGTTTTTGCTGGAAGGCCACCACCTGATTGGGGGCCACCAGGAAGGCCACCGCGCCGATGCACTCCTCCCCGGAAAAAATGGGAGTGCCGAACACACCCCCCAGCTCACAGGTGGTATAGTCGGGGCAGTTGACGCAGTCGGTAAAATACTTGCGGTCGTAGATCATCTGCAATTTCTGGGTGGTGACGATGTTGCCCACCACCGAGTTGATGCGGATGTCCGCGGAGTTGTACCGGTAGTGAAAGGTATTGACAATGCGGTTGAGATACTTGTCCACCACGATCACATCGGCGCCCAGAACGCCTTTCAGAGACTGGGCCAGGGTGGCAATCTCCTCTTTATAGGGCAGCAGGGAGGCCCGCTCCCGCTCTTCCCAGACCATTCCGCTCATGGGGATGTGCTCCTTTCGTATGAGACTGGGGCCGCCAGCTCAGCGGTTGTCCGTCATGGCGAGGAAGGTGTCAATGAGCGCTGTCACCGCCCGGAGGCTCTGCGCCCAGAACGCGGGGGTGGTGACATCAATCCCGGCGACCGCCACGGCGTCCTCCACCGTGGAGACGGTGGTGGCCCGGAGGAAGGCGTGATACCGCTCCACAAATCCGGCGCCCTCCTTCTGATAGCGGGCATAGAGGCCGGTGGCCAGCAGCGCGCCGAAGGTGTAGGGGAAATTGTAGTAGCTCAGGCTGGTGGAATAGTAGTGGACCTTGTTGATCCACATATAGGGGTGGAGGCACTGGGGGTCCAGGAAGGGGCCATAGGCCCGCTTCTGCGCCTCACACATGATTTCACACAGGCGCTGGGGGAAGAGGAAGCCGTTCTGGCGCTCCTCAAAGACCTGACGCTCAAAGAGAAAGCGGGAGTAGATGTCGCAGATGACCTGGGTATAGTCCTGAATGCGCTGCTCCAGCAGGGCCAGCTTTTCCGCTCCGCTGGCCTTTTCAATGGCCGCGTTCATGACCAGGGTCTCATTGAAATTGGAGGCGGTCTCCGCCACCGGCATGGTATAGGTCCGGTTCAGAGGCCGGTGGTCCTCAATGAGAGAGCCGTGGTATGCATGGCCCAGCTCATGGGCCAGGGTGACCACCCCGTCCAACGTGCCGTTGAAATTGGTGAGAATGCGGCTCTGCTTCTGGTTGGAGAGGTTGCGGCAGAAGGCGCCGCCGCTCTTCCCGGGCCGGGGATAGAAGTCAATCCAGTTCTCTTGAAAAGCCCGGTCCACCAGTTCCCCCAGCTCGGGGGAGAAGCCGCCCAGCAGAGAGGTGAGCAAATCATGGGCCTCTTGGATGGTGAAGTGCTGCTCGCTCTCCCCCAGCCGGGCGCACAAATCGTACCAGGGCAGCCCTGCGGTATGCCCCAGGAGTTTGGCTTTGCGCTCGATATAGGCGTGGAACTTGGGCAGCGCCGACTCCACCGCGGACCAGAGGGCGTCCAGCGTCTCCCGGCGCATCCGGCTCTGTACCATGGTCATGGATAGGGCGTCGCCATAGCCCCGCTGGCGGGCCATCAGGTTCACATGCTCCTTGATGCTGTTGAGCGCGAAGCACACGCCCCCCTCAATGGACTTGGAGCATTGCAGCTCCGCCTCAAAGGCGGCCTTACGCAGCGCCGGGTCGCTGTCGTGGATGTAGCCCCGCAGCTGGGTGAGGGTGTGCTCCGTCCCGTTGAGTGGGGCGTGGGCAAAGGCGGTGAGGTAGCCCCTCAAATCGCTCCAGGTGCTGCCCGCGCACCCCTCCATCTGGGCCAGCAGCTCCTCCGCCGGGCGCTCCAGGCCATGGCGCCCCAGCTCCAACTCCTGGTGGATGTAAAACCGGTAATCCCGCAAGATGGGATGGGCGGCATAGTCCTCCTCGGTCAGCGTCAGCCCGCTCATCCAGCGCCGCACCAGAGACACCGCCCCCGCCACGCTCCCAAAGAGCTTTTTGAGACGCTCCATGGCGCTGACCGCCTGGCTGTCGCCGGCATTGACCTCCCGGCTCATCTCGGTAAACTTGTGCAGGTCCGCGCCCACCACCCACATGGCCTCTTCCCGGGCCAGCAGGTCGGCCAGCACCCCGGCATCCAGAACAGTTCCCTGTTCCTCCAGGCGGCGGACCTGTCCCCGGTACTCCCCCATCATGGTCTCCAGACGGCGGATATCAGCGGCAAAGGCCGGGTCGTCAAAGCCGGAGTAGAGTGCGCTCAAATCCCAGCGCCCTTCGTTTGCTTCCATTGTGCATCCGTCCCCCTTACAGTTCCTGAATGAGATGCTTGAAAAAGTCCACGCCGTTGGGGAGGGTATCCAAATCCACATGCTCATCCACGGCATGGCAGAGTTTGAGCTGCTGGGCGTTGAGCCGCAGCGCGGTAAAGCGCAGACAGTTGGGGCAAAAGCCCACAAAATGCTTGGTGTCCGTCCCGCCGCAGAGCAGGAAGGGCAGCACCGGCGTGCCGGGCCAGGCCTCCTGGATGGCCCGCTCCACCCGTGCAAACGCCTCGCTGTCGGGGTCGGTGACGGGGCTGGGCTCGTTGGCGCGGAGGATTTCCAGCTCCACCTGGTGGCGCTGGGCCACCGCTTGCAGGGCCGCCACGGTCCCCTCCACCGTCTCCCCCGGCGCAATGCGGATGTTGCAGGTCACGAAGGCCTCCTGGGGGATGACATTGGGGGCGTCCGAGCCTCCCGCCATGGTGAAGGCCACGGTGGTTTTCAGCATCTGGCGCTGCTCAGGGGTCAAGTGCTCCTGCCAGCCGGGGCGCTGCTCCGCGATGTCCAGAAGAATCTCACTCTGCTGGGGGTCCTCCACCAGCTGGGCCATGCGTCGGTACATCTCGGCGCTGGCCTTGTTGAGGCGCAGCGGGAAGAGCTCCGACTGCTCTACTTCACACAGGAAGGCCGCCAGTCTCAGCAGCGGATTGTCTTTTCCCGGCAGGCTGGCGTGTCCGCCCGGTCCACGGGCGATGCACTTGAGGTCCACATACCCCTTTTCTGCCACCGCCACCATGGCCACAGTCTGATCCACACCGGGGAAGGGACATGGCTGGATGGAGGAGCCCTCGTCCAGCAACAGCTGGGGGATAATCTGCTGCTGTTGCAGGAAATCCGCAATCAGGGTGTTGCCGCCCGTCTCCTCCTCATGGCTGGAGGCCACATAGACGTCCCACTCCGGGAGGAAGCCCTCCCCGATCAGCTCCTCCATGGCCTGGAGCATGTGGAAGAGGTTGGCCTTCACATCCAGCGTCCCCCGGCCCCACAGCTTCCCCTGGGCGATGGTGCCGGAGAAGGGGGGATAGGTCCACTGGCCGGGGGCCTCCACCACATCCTGATGGCTCATGAGCAGAAGCGACCGGCGCGTTTTGCCCGGCCAGCAGAGGAGCAGACTGCCCTCCCACTCCCAGCGGCAGCAGGTGGAGAATACCTTGGGGAAGAGCTGCTCCATGACGGTGTGCAGCTTTTGAAAATTGGCCTGGTCCGCGCCTGGGCGGCGCACTGTATCGACCTCCACCATGCGCGCGATGCCCTGGGCATAGCGCATGGCCCGTTCCTGATGTTCCATGGTTGTTGGCACCCCCGAAATTGATGTATGTGCAGGGAAAACATGAATCAGCAGCCCATCATGATGTGCAGAATCTCCCGGTCGGTCTCCCGCATTCCGTCTTTCCCCAGGCGGCCCACCACGCCGATGGTCTCCTCCACACCCTTTTTCAGGATGCCGTCGCCGCCCCGGAACTGCTGCTTGTTTTTAATCATCAGATAGCCCATCCGGGCCGCGTCCAGGGCCAGGGCGATTTTACCGGCACAGGAGGCCTTGGCGCCGTCGCACACCACGCCGGAGGAGATGGCCAGGCAGTTGACCAACGTGTGCTCAATCTCATACTCTCCGCCGCCCAGCAGGTAGGCGATGGCAGCCCCCGCCGCCGCACCGGCGCTCACCGCGCCGCAGTAGGCAGAGAGGGAGCCGATGCCCGCCTTTTGATGGATGGCGATGAGGTTGGAGAGAATCAAGGCCCGCAGCATTTTGTCCTCGCTGACCCCCAGCTCCCGGGCGTACTCCACCACTGGCATGGACACGGTGATGCCCTGGTTGCCGGAGCCCGAGTTGATGACCACCGGCAGCTCACACCCGCCCATACGGGCGTCGGAGCCGGCGGCCGCCTTGGCCTTGCAGCGCACGTCCACATCGGAGCCGCACTCCCGCAGCAGGACCTTGCCCACATTGGCGCCGTAGTCCCCCCGCAGGCCCTCCTCACAGATGGCAGTGTTGTAGCGCACCTGGCGCATCAGCACCTCCCGCACATCGTCCAGCTTTGCCGTCTCGGCAAACTCCAGGATGTCATGGATGGTGAGCATCTGCTTTTCCGCCGGAATCTCCCCAATGGAGCTGGAGAAATCCACCGGCTGCTGCCGGAGCACCTGGCCATCCTTTTCCACCAGGACCACATGGGTGTGGTGGTTGGCAATGCGCACCCGGGCGGAGGAAGTGCCGGAGAACACCGTCACAATGAGGTCAAAGACCAGGCCGCTCTCCAGCAGAGAGGCGGTACACATCCCGGCGGCCACCAGCGCCTGAATTTCCGCCTTCTGGCTGTCGGTGACAACGCTGATGGCCTCCAGCTCCTTGGAGGCGTCCCCGGCAATCACCCCGGCCACCGCCGCGGCCTCAATGCCCTTGAGGCCGCCGGTGTTGGGCACCACGACGCTCTTCACATTTTTGATGAGGTTGCCGCTGGCCTGGACCTCAATGCGCTGGGGAAGGCAGCCCAGCGTGTCCCGGGCCAGGGCCGCGGCGTAAGCGATGGCGATGGGCTCGGTACAGCCCATGGCGGGGACCAGCTCATCGTGGAGGATCTTCACATAGGCCTTATAAACTTCAGGTTTCACAGGAATTCCCTCCAAATTTCCGTACCAGGCAAATGAGCATGGCCACAATTTTTTCCATATCCTGAATGGAGCAGTACTCATAGGGTCCGTGGGTGTTCAGCGCCCCACAGCACAGATTGGGACAGGGCAGGCCCAGATAGGAGAGCCTCGCACCGTCTGTACCACCCCGCACCGGGACGATGAGGGGCTGGATACCCGTCTCCTCCATGGCCGCCTGGGCCAGCTCAATGAGCTCCATATGGGGCTCAATCCGCTCCCGCATGTTGTAATAGGTGTCCTCGATGGAGATTTGGACGGTATCCGGTCCATAAATCTGGTTGAGGGCCTGGGCGGTGCGGCGGAGCACCCCTTTCCGGGCCTCAAAGGCGCTTTTGTCATAGTCCCGAATTAAGTAGGTGATCGTGGCCTGGGCCACATCCCCCTCTATCTGCTGCAAGTGATAGAACCCCTCATAGCCTTCGGTGTGGGCGGGGGTCTCCACCTCGGGCAGCATGGCCTGGAAGCGGGCGGCAATGAGCGCGGCGTTTTTCATCTTGTCCTTGGCATAGCCGGGGTGGATGACGGTGCCGGTGATGGTCACCTGGGCGGCGGCGGCGTTGAAAGTCTCATATTCCAGCTCGCCAAGCTCGCCGCCGTCCACCGTGTAGGCCACCTCCGCGCCGAAGGCCTCCAAATCAAAGGCGTCCGCCCCCCGGCCCACCTCCTCGTCGGGGGTGAAGCCGATGCACAGCTTGCCGTGGGGGACCTCCGGGTGGCTCTGGAACCACTCCACCACCGCCATAATCTCCGCCACTCCCGCCTTGTTGTCCGCCCCCAGCAGGGTGGAGCCGTCGGTGACAATCAGATCTTCCCCGATGTGCTTTTTCAGGCTGGCGTACTGCTGCGGGGACATGGTGCACTTGCCATCCTCGCTCAGCACAATGACACCGCCGTCATAGTGGGGGACAATGCGGGGTTTCACCTCCGCCCCGCTGCACTCGGTGGCGGTGTCCATGTGGGCGATGAGACCCAGGGCGGGGGCGCTCTGTCCCGCGGGCAGGTTAGAGGGCAGGGCGCCCATCACATAGCCGTGGGCGTCCACATGGGCGTCGGCCACTCCCAGCTCCCGAAGCTCCTCCGCCAGCAGCCGGGCCAGATCCCACTGGCAGGCGGTGCTGGGAATCGCCTCCTGTCCGGGGGCGGACTGGGTGTTGATGGCCACATAGCGGAGAAAGCGTTCTGCTACCTTCATCTCTGACGCCCCCTATTCGTACAGGAAGCAGGCCACCTGATGGCCGTCCCCCTGATCTTTGAGGTGGGGGCACTCCTGCCGGCAGCGCTCGGTGCAGTGGGGACAGCGGGAGGCCAGCGGACAGCCCTTCTGCTCGCCGATGGGGCTGGGGATGTCCCCCTGGAGCTCAATGGGCTGCTTTTCCTCAAAGGGACTGGTGGGCGGAATGGCGGAGAGCAGCGCCTGGGTGTAGGGGTGCATGGGCTTGGCGTAGATGGAAGCGGCGTCGCACAGCTCCAGCACCTGGCCCAGATACATAATGGCAATACGGTCACTGATGTGTTTGATGACGCTCAAATCGTGGGAGATAAACACATAGGTGAGGCCGAACTCCTTCTGAAGGCGTCCGAAGAGGTTGAGCACCTGGGCCTGGATGGACACATCCAGAGCGGACACTGGCTCATCACAGACCAGCAAATCCGGGTTGAGGGACAGCGCCCGGGCGATGTTGATGCGCTGGCGCTGGCCGCCGGAGAACTCATGGGGGAAGCGGTGGACATGCTGGGCGTCCAGGCCCACCACGCTCATCAGCTCCTGAACCCGCTCCTCCCGTTTCTTGGCGTCGGGCATGGTATTGTGGATGAGCATAGGCTCTTCCACAATCTTTTTGCAGGTCTTGCGGGGGTTGAGGGAGGAGTAGGGGTCCTGAAAAATCATCTGGATTTTGCTGCGCAAGGCCTTGCCGTGCTCTTTGGCGTGGTAGTCCAGGGGCGCGCCCTCAAAGGTGAGGGCGCCGCTGGTGGGGGTATGCAGCCCCACAATACACCGGCCCAGCGTGGACTTGCCGCAGCCCGACTCGCCGATGATACCCAAAGTCTCCCCCCGGTACACATCCAGGTTGACATGGGAGAGGGCGTGCAGCACTTGGGTGGCGCCGCCCAGCTTGCGGGAGCGCACCTTAAATTCCTTACACAGATCGCGCACTTGCAGCAGTACTTCCCGTTCAGCCACCGTTCTTCTCCTCCCCTCGTTTCAGATGGACCTGCTCCGTCTGCCGGTGACAGGCCACCAGGTGCCCCGGCTCCAGCTCCACCAGCTCCGGCACACACTGGGTGCAGATGGGCTGGGCGTAGGGGCAGCGGTTATAAAAGTTGCAGCAGGTGCCGGTGAGGCGCAGATCCGGCGGGGTACCGGCGATAGTTTTAAGCTCGCTCTTGTGCTCACCGGCCAGAGAGGGGGTGGAGTCCAGCAGTCCCCAGGTATAGGGGTGCAGGGGGTTGGAGTAGAGGGACTTGACCGGGGCCTTCTCCACAATCTTGCCGGCGTACATGACCATCACGGTATCGCACATATCCCACACCACACCCAGATTGTGGGTGATGAGCATCAGCGCCATCTGATTCTCCTTTTGCAGGTTTTTCAGCAGGCGGAGCACCTGGGCCTGGACGGTCACGTCCAGCGCCGTGGTGGGCTCGTCGGCGATGATTACCTTGGCGTTGCAGCACAGGGCCATAGCGATGATGACGCGCTGGCACATGCCGCCGGAGAGCTCAAAGGGATAGGCTTCAAACCGGGCCTCCGGGTTGGGGATGCCCACTGAGCGCAGGGCCTGAATGGCCACCTCTTTGGCCTCGGCCTTGTCCATCCCCCGATGGATGCGCAGATTTTCCATCATCTGATCGCCCACCCGGAATACCGGGTCCAGGGAGGTCATGGGGTCCTGGAAAATCATGCTCACATCCTGCCCGCGGTAGGAGCGCAGCTCCTTTTCGGAAAAGCTCAGCACATCTTTTCCCTCAAAGCGGATTTCACCATCCACAATGCGCCCGACCTTTTCCAACAGCCGGATGACGCATTTGGACATGACGCTCTTTCCAGAGCCGGACTCCCCTACCACACCCAGGGTCTCCCCCTTGTGGAGCTGGAAGCTGACGCCGTCCACCGCCTTGGCGGTGCCGCTGGCCAGGAAAAAGTAAGTTTTGAGGTCTTTGACCTCCAAAATCAGATCATCCATAAGCCGCTCCTTACTTCTTCATCTTCGGGTCCATCACGTCCCGGATTCCGTCGCCCACCAGGTTAAAGCCGATGACAGCGATGAAAATAAGCAGACCGGAAAACAGTGCGAGATGGGGCGCGGTGGTCAGACAGCCCCGGCCACCCCGCAGGATATTGCCCCAGGACGGCGTGGGAATCAGAATGCCCAGGCCGAGGAAGCTGAGGCTGGCCTCAGAGATAATGGCGCTGCCGATGTTCAATGTGGCGTAGACCACCACTTCCGAGACGGTGTTGGGCAGAACGTGGGAGAACATAATCCGCAGAGGGGACGCGCCCAGCACCCGCTCGGCGTTGCAGAACTCCTCATTCTTGGTGACCATCACCTTACTTCGCACCACACGGGCAAATCCCGGCACGGTGCCGATGCCGATGGCCAGAATGACATTGAAGACACCGGAACCCAGAATGGTCACCAGCAGAATGGAGAGCAGGATAAAGGGGAAGGCAAACATGCCGTCCATCACACGCATGATGATTGCGTCCACCACGCCACCGGCGTAGCCGGAGATCAGGCCTAGCAGAATGCCAATCGCACCGCCCAGCACCGTGGCGCCCAGGGCCACCACAATACTCATCCGTGCGCCGTAAATGAGGCGGCTGAGCAGGTCACGGCCCAAATCATCCGTCCCCAGCAGGTGCCCCTCGCTCAGCGGGGGGAGATAGGTGGCGGTGACATCCAGGGCGTTGGGGTCGTAGGGCGAGACCACCGGCGCCAGGATGCCGATAAACAGCATCAGGCAGACAATCACCAGTCCCACCAGCGCGGATTTGTTGCGGCTGAACTTGTGCCAGGCGTTGTTGGCCGTGCGCTCCTTGCGGATCATGGCGGCCTGGGCCTCTTTGGAGATGGCGCCGCCGTTGAGAACCTTTGCTTCCATACCGTCACATCCCCCCATTTTCAGCGTCAAGGGCCACCTTGGGATTGATTACCATGTACAGCACGTCGGTAATCAGATTGATGACCACAAAGGCCAGCGCCACCACCAGCACCGTGGCCTGGATCAGCGCATAGTCGCGGTTTTCAATGGCAGAAGAGATCATGGTGCCCATCCCCGGCCAGGCGAAGATGTTTTCGGTGAGCACCGCGCCGGCAAAGCAGCCGGCAAACTGCATCCCGATCACGGTCAGAATGGGGGGCAGGGCGTTTTTCAGCGCGTGCTTCCACACCACCGAGCGCTCACTCACCCCGCGGGCCCGCAGCGCCCGGATGGAGTCGCTGCCCAGCGCCTCAATCATGCTGGAGCGGGTGATGCGGGTGAAGGTGCCCATGGGAATCACAGACAGACACGCACAGGGGAGAATCAGGTGCCGGAGGAAGGTGGCAAACCCGTCCTGGGCAATGGAGGCCATTCCAAAGCTGGGCAGCCACCCCAGCGTCACCGAGAACAGCAGTACCATCATAATCGCCACCCAAAAGACCGGCGCCGAGACGCCGAAGAGAGAGAGAATGGTCAGCACATAGTCCAGGGTGCCGGACTGGTGCTTGGCCGACACAATGCCCAAAATCATGCCGATGATAATGGCAATCACTAGGCTCGTCACCGAGAGAATGAGGGTATTGGGCAGGCGCTCCTGAATCATGCTCATGGCGCTGGTCTTGAAGTAGTAGGAATCCCCGAAATCTCCGTGGAGGATGCCCACCAGATAGTCGAGAAATTGCTGCGGGATGGAGCCGCTCAGTCCCAGTTCGGCCTTCAGCTCGTCCACCTTGGATGCGTCGTACTGTTCGCCCAGCAGGGCCGCCACCGGGTCGCCCGGAATGACCCGGGTGGCCACGAAGGTGAGCGTCACAACGATCAGCAGCGTGGGGATCAGCTGCAGAAGCCGTTTGAGGATTACTTTTTGCATGGATAATCCTACCTTTCGTCCAAAATACGGTCTCCCAGCCGAACCCTTTTAGAAGGGAAGCAGCATGAATCCCAAAGAATCCACGCTGCTTTTACCCCATTATTCAGGCCGGGAAAATGCGCTTATTCCGTGACCCAGATGTTGATGCCGGAACCCTCAAGCCCGCATACCTTCATGACGGCCTTGTTCTCCTGAACATAGCCCTGTACACGGGGGTTGAGACCCCAGGAGAGGTAGGAGGTGGCATAGAAGACGCCAATGTTGGTTTCCAGCGCCTCCTGGATCAGCTGGTGGTACAGCTCCACGCGCTTGTTCTGGTCGGTCTCCGCGGCGGCCTCATTGACAATTTTGTCGGTCTCCGGGTCGCTGTAACAGAAGGCGTTGTAGTTGGTGTGCAGCTTGGCGGTGCTCAGGAAGTTGCCCACGAAGGTGCCCGGGTCAGCCGAGCCGCTCTGGCCGTTGATAAAGAGCTGCACGGTGTTGTTGAGATAGCGGTCGGTCACCTCGGTGGAGGACAGGCTGTCAATCTTGACATTGATGCCAATCTGGCTGAGCATCGCCTGGATGATGGTGGCGGCGCGTACCTTGGCGTCAGTGGTGTCACAGGTCAGCACCAGGTCCAGGCCGTCGGCATAGCCGGCCTCGGCCAGCAGCGCCTTGGCCCCCTCGGGGTCATACTCGGGGACGTACTCCAAAAGGGACTCGTCATAGCCCCAGGAGGTGAGGGGTACCGGGAGGAAGGAGGCCGCGCCGTCGCCGTTGGTGTACACGCCGTCGGCCACCTGCTGGCGGTCAATGGCCATGGCGATGGCGTCCCGGACCCGCTGGTCGGAGAGGACGGGGTCACTGAGATTGAAGCCCAGGTAGGAGACGCTGTTGGTCGCCGCCTGGCTGAGGACCAGATTGGGGTTGTCCCGCACCTGCTGGATTTAGTTGCCGCTGACGGTGAGCACCACATCCACCTCGCCGGTGTTCAGGGCGTTCATGGCCTGGGCCTCATCGGTGATGATGTAATAGGTCACGCCGTCCAGATAGGGCTCCACACCCCAGTAGTCGGGGTTCTTCTCCAGCTTGGTGTACTGGTCGGGCACATGCTCCACCACCTGGAAGGGGCCGGTGCCGATGGGCTGCGCGCCAAACTGCTCGCCCAGGCCCTCCACCTCCTCCTGGGGGATGATGACGCCGGAGGGGCTGCACAGCTCATGGAGGAAGGTGGCGTTGGCGGTCTCCAGATAGCAGACCACCTTGCCGTCCTGCACCTCCGCGTGGTCAAAGAAGGGCAGATAGCCCCACCAGGACTCCTCATGGGCCCGGTTCAGGGAGTATACCACATCTTCGGGGGTCATCTCGCGGCCGTCCTGGTACTGGCCCTTCTGGAAGTGGACGCCCTCCCGGATGGTGAAGGTGTACACCAGACCGTCCTCACTGACGGTCCAATCGGTGGCCAGACAGGGCACATAGTCGGTAGCCGCGGCGTTTTCCTCCACCAGAGTCTGACCGTACTGGAGAACCACCTGGTCGCAGTGGGTGCCGTTGGCGTACACAGGGTCCAGGGCGTTGGCGTTGATGGTGCGGTTAATGGCCACATTCAGCGTTCCGCCGTAGACCGGCTCGCCGGGGTCGGCGGAGGGAGCGCTGCTCTGCGGCGCGCTGGAACCAGAGCCGGTGGGCGACGATTGTGCAGGGGCGCAGCCGGCCAGACTACCGGCCAACAGAGCGCCGCACAGCAGCCATGCAAGCGACTTTTTCAATTTCAGTAACCTCCTTCTTGATTTCAACCTCCGTATTTCGCTTCCAATTCTTCCACACGGCGGCGAATTTCCGCCATGGTGTCATCCCGCAGCGTGACATTGACGGTGGCCGCGCCGGCCTCAATCTGCTCGATGCGGCGGGCGCCGTAGATCACGTTGATGAAGTCGCCCCAGTGCCGGATAAAGGCGATGGCCAGATCGGTCTGGGTGCAGTGATACTCCTCGCAGATGTCCTTCAGCCCGTCCACAAAGTCGATGGCGTGGGGCAGGCGCTTGGCCTCCCACCAGGGCTGGTCCTCCCGGGCGTCGCCGGGGGGCACCACGCGGTCCTTGGTGACGGTGCCGGTCAGCAGGCCGCGCTCAATGGGGGCGTAGGCGTGGAAGCTCATGCCGTACTTCTCGCACAGGGGCAGAATGTCCTGTTCCACGCCGCGGGTGAGCATGCTGTATTTGCGCTGGATGATGTCAATTTCACAGCCGCAGGCCCGGTACTCCTCAATGTGATGGGGCTGGACATTGGAGGAACCGATGCAGCGGATTTTGCCCGCCTTCTTCAGGTCCATCAGCGCCCGCACCGTCTCCTCCACCGGGGACTTCTCGGGGTCCTTGGCGGGGTTATGGGTGTAGTAGATGTCAATGTAGTCGGTGCCCAGCCGCCGCAGGCTGTTTTCACAGTCCTTGATGATGCTCTCATAGCTGTGGTCCACATAGACCTTGTGGCCGTCCACCTCGTGCCAGAAGCGGCCCACACCGGTGTCCCAGTCAAAGGTGGCCTTGGTGGAGATGACGTACTTGTCGCGGGCTCCGGCGATGGCCTTGCCCACAATCTCCTCGCTGTGGCCCAGGCCGTAGATGGGGGCGGTGTCGATGCTGGTGATGCCCAGCTCATGGGCCCGGTGGATGGTGCGGATGGAGACCTCATCGTCCGAGTTGCGCCACCAGGTGCCGCCGCCCAGCGGCATCGCGCCCAGGGTAATCACCGAGGCGACGACGTCGGAATGTCCAATCTTTCTGTATTCCATCGTCTCTGCCCTCAGTCCTTTTTGGCAGCGGCGGCCTTGGCATCCGCGCGGAGAACGCCGTCCACACCGCAGGCCTCATCGTCGTGATACTTATAGATGACAATAACCTTCATGGGGCCCTTGTAGCCCACCACGCGGACGGTGGTGTCGGTGAGAAGCTTGATGAACTGACGGCGGCGCTCCACCTCCATGTAGGGGGGCACAAAGACGAAGTAGGTCATCTGGTCCTTGGCGTCGGGGGAGACATTCTCCGCGGGCACGGGGGTGTAGTAGAGGGAGTAGGTCTTGAACATCGTGGTGATGCTCTTGTCCAGCTCGTCCAGAAGTTCCTTCTTCTTATCGGCGTCCAGCTGCAGGGAGGTAGCGGCAAAAATAGTGGCCATGATACAATCTTCCTTTCTTTTTTCTGTTCCCGCCCAGATGGCAGGTCGTTTGTGATGAGAGGAACGCGGACCGGAACCTTGAGGTCCCCAGGTCCTTTACTTCTGCTGAGCCTTGATGTCGGAAAAGAGCTCTCCGTCTTTGCCCACGCCGTCGTCGTCGTGGTACTGGAAGAGGACGACCACCTTCATGGGACCTTTATAGCCGACCTCGCGGACCATGGTGCTGTTGAGCAGCTCAATGGTCTGCCGCTTTTTCTCAATGGAGATGTACGGAGGCACACAGACAAAGAAGTTAATCTGATCCACCGCGCCTCCCCGGGCGTCCTCAGCAGGGATCTTGGCCAGGTAGAAGCTCAGAGAGTGGGTGTACAGCGTGCTCAGGTCCTTGGTCAGGGCGGCGCTCAGAGCCGTTTCCTGCTCCTGGGTGAGCTTCAGCGAAGTCACGCCGAAAATGGTAGCCATGCTTGCAACATCCTTTCCTTCTGTTTTCAAAAATGCAAGTTCAGGTTTTCAGCTGTGCTGAATGCCTCTCTTGTGTTGCATTTATTATATGACGCGCAAGTATAAATAAACAATTGACATTCCATACGGACATTGTGGTGCATTTCACAGCGTTTTTCCCGCTCAAACCGAGCTATCCACTTTTTTCC
>DXDX01000177.1 GCA_019115265.1 Candidatus Flavonifractor merdigallinarum
CTCCGCCTTTTCTTTTCCCGGTTTCTTTTCTGCGAAAAGAAATCGGGCGCTGTCCGCGCAGGATGCCCGTCCGGCGAGGACAAATACCCCCGGTGTTGGGAACGCCCCCATAAAAACGCATCAAAACTTCCCAATCGCCCTGTTTCGATTTTCTTCTTCAGTTTATACTTGACAGTATGATTGGGAAGTGCTATGTTTATAGAAAATAATTATTCATTGAATCCGGTAAATTCAGAATAATTATTCTCGCGCACCCCATCGCGTATTTCTGGAGAGGAGAGTTTGCAATGAAACACCACACCCAACGCAACCGGTGTCTCTCCCTGCTGCTGTCCGCCGCGCTGTGCCTGTCTGTGAGCACAGTGCCCGCGTTTGCCGCACAGGAGACCACCACGTCCGCGTCCGCCGCTCAAGTGCTCAATACCAGCGGCGACGGCGGCGAAAACCTGATTTCCCTGACCAATGAGCGGACCTTCCAGGCCAGCATCCCGGTGGATCTGACCGAGGAGGAGGCCAAGGAGGCGGCCAGCCAGGTCACCTGGTCCCTGCTCCCCGACGAGAGTAAGACCTATCTGGACGACACCCTTTTCCCCAATCAGACCAAGGGCGGCGCGCTGAACACCTGGCTCTGCCAGGACGGCGAGACCCCCTTCTTCACCAACGTAGTCTCCTCCGCGGAGACGGTGGACGGGCAGGTCTATCTCACCGTCACCTTTGAAAACAACTGCTACTTCGGGGACGACCTCAGCGTCCCCCACATCAATGGCGGCTCCTACATGGACGTGTGCGGCTACTTCAAGCTGACCGCCAGCCTGGACGGGACCGTGCTGGGCGAGGCTCCGGTGAAGGTGGCCCCCTACGACAGCTTCCACATCATGTCGGAAATCTATGAGCAGATTGATGAAATTGTGGACTTTGCCGCAGAGAACACCGACCTCTATGTGGAGAAGTTCTCCATGGGCTCCAGCCAGGGCGACAACGGCATGGAGAGCCTGGATATGCCCTATCTGATTGTGGCCAAGAGCAAGGCCGCGGTGGACAAGTGGCAGGACATCAAGGAAGAGGCGGAGTCCGACCCCTCCGGCCTTCTGAAGAAGATTGAGAACGGCGCGCTGGGCGACTACCAGGTGCCGGTGATGTACTCCAACGTCCACGCCAATGAGGTGGCCGCCAGCGACGGCGTCCTGGCCTTTACCTGGATGCTGCTGAACGCCGCCGCCGGCGACGGTACGCTGGACTACAACCAGCTCACCGGCTTCACCGCCGAGGGCGAGGCGGAGCTGGCCAAGCAGATGGGGCCCGAGGGCCAGGAGGGCTCGGTGGCTGTCCCCGACCTAGTGTCTGACACCGCCACTTATCTGGGCTACATCAAGGGCGAGAATGCCGACGGTACCACCGCCTCCAACTCCACCGTGGTGGATCTGGAGAAGTACTACACCATGGAGACCCAGAATGTCACCGTGGACGAGCTTCTCGATGAGGTGTTCTTCATCATCGTCCCCGAGGAGAATGTGGAAGGGCGCACCTACCTGACCCGTACTTCTTCCGGCGGCTTCGACCTGAACCGGGACAATTCCTTCCAGACGCAGGCCGAGACCCAGAACATGACTCAGCTCATCGCCCAGTGGAACCCTGTCAGCTTCACTGAGTTCCACGGCCGGGTGTCCGCCTTCCAGTGCGAGCCCTGTGATCCCCCCCACGAGCCTAACTTCGAGTATGACCTGCTGGCGGAGCACCTGATGACCGGCGGCGAGGCGCTGGGCATTGCCGCCGTGGCCAACAACGACGGCCACAACAGCTATGTCATCCCCCAGCGGGACTACCTCACTTACACCGGCAAGACCACCGAGGACGGCGAGAATCAGACCCAGTGGCTGGACCCCTGGGATGACATGTCCACCAGCTACACCCCCCAGTACGCCATGCTCCACGGCACCGTCTCCTATACCGTCGAGGTTCCCGCCTATGACGAGTTCATGGTGCAGGGCCTGGCCTACGGCCAGTTGGGACAGAGCCACTACATCGCCCAGAACAAGGAGAGCTATCTCATCAACCAGACCAAGATTTTCGAGCGCGGCGTGACCAACGCCAACTCCGACGCCTATGATCTGGTGGGCCAGTGGTTCTGCGACCAGTACGACGTGGAGGGGGCCGAGTCTGACCTCTTCCGGCCGGAGTACGATGGCGAGGGCCAGAACGGCAACTTCTATCCCGAGTGCTACATCATCCCCATGGACGGCGCCAACCAGTCCAACCTCCAGGCCGCCGCTGACATGGTGGAGTATCTGACCCGCAACGGCGTGGAGGTCCAGCTCACCAGCCAGCCCTTCACCTACAACGGGGTGGAGTACCCCGCTGGCACCATTGTGGTGTCCATGTACCAGGCCAAGCGCTCGGTGGCCAACGGCGTGCTCTATGACGGCACCGTCATCACCGAGTGGCCGGTGCTCTACTCCGAGGGCATCACCGCCTTTGACAAGACCCGCGGCTTTGACATGGTGGTGTGCGCCGAACCCGCCGCCTATGAGACTATCTCTGCCGCCTTCGGTCAGACCCTGACTGCGGACAACGCCGCCAACTATGTAAACGGCCTCACCTCCAGCTTCACCGGCCCCACCAACGGCCAGGTGATTCTGCTCAACGCCTCCGAGGACTCCACCGCCGCCGTCAACGCCCTCCTCAAGGCGGGCAAGTCGGTGTCTGTCGTGGTGGACGAGCCCTACGCAGGCAGCTTCCTGTGCTCCTATGCCGACTGGCAGAGCGTGGCGGATGACTACCTCATCAACGGTATCGGCGTGACCGACGCCCCCACCGCCACCGCCATCTCCAAGGCCCCTGTCATCTACATCGCCGGCAAGCCGGAGAGCAACAGCACCGGCTTTGTGAACACCACTCTGGTCAGCGGCGCCTATGAGTATAACTACGACCGCCAGGCCATGGAGCTGCTGGGCTTCACCGTGACCGACGACCCCATCCAGGCCGACGTTATCATCGGCGCCGCCGCGCTGGATGACGAGGCGCTGGCCGCCGTGAAGAACGGCACCCCCTACATCGGCTACGGCTATGACGCCATGAGCACCGCTGTGGACCTCTTCGCGGAAGGCCAGCTGGTCTATGAGACCGCCGGCGACACCGCTATGGATGCCCTGGCCTATGTGACCTATCCCACCACCTCCCCCGTCACCGCCAGCTATGTCTCGGAGGGCGACAACATCCTCTACGGCTACGGCGCGGGCTACTTCGCCTCGGTGCCCAACGGCGCCCAGGTGCTGGTGCAGCTGGACAGCTCCAAGGAGCTGCTGGAGGGCTTCCTCCCCAGCACCGGCGAGCACTATGCGGATTTCCTCAACAACTCCATCCAGGCTATCTCCTATGCGGGGAAGGGCGCGGACAATGCGGACCTGAATGTGGTCCTCTTTGCCAACACCCTGACCAACAAGGTCCATCAGCGGGATGAGTTCAACTTCATCTCCAACTTCGCCTTCTCCTCCGTGCAGAGTGAAGTGGAGGACAACACCTCCGCCTTTGTGGACGTGCCCGCGGACGCCTGGTACGCCAACGCGGTGGCCGCGGTCACCGAGCAGGGCCTGATGAGCGGCACCTCCGCCACCACCTTCAGCCCCTTGGCCACCACCGATCGTGCCATGATGGTGTCCGTCCTGTACCGGATGGCCGGTTCTCCCACCGCGGAGAGCGCCTCTTTCACCGACGTGGCGGCCAACGCCTGGTATGCCAACGCGGTGAACTGGGCGGTGGAGCAGGGCGTCAGCTCCGGTGTGAGCGCCACTTCCTTCGCCCCCACCTCCTCCCTCACCCGGGAGCAGGCGGTGACCATGCTCTTCCGCTACGCTCAGAGCACGGGTGTGGACACCACTGTCAGCGGTAATCTGGACGCCTACACCGATGCCACTCAGGTCTCCTCCTTTGCCTCGGAGGCGATGACCTGGGCCGTGGAGAAGGGGATTATCTCCGGCACCGGCAAGGGCGACACCCTCTCCCCCAAGGCCTCTGCCACCCGCACCGAGCTGGCCGTGATTCTCCTCAACGCTCAGGCGGTGCTGACTGCTCAGGCATAAGCCACTTCCCCGATACGCGAAAAATCCGGGCCTGCATTTTCTGCAGGTCCGGATTTTTTCAATGCTCATTTTCCCGGAGAAAGACAAAGGTCTCCGAGGTGGAGTGCTGGGGGGAGAATCGAAAGCCCAGCTCCGCAAAGCTCTGAATGTCCTCTGGCCCGCTCCCCTGGCGCTGGGCCAGCCAGCGGACCATCCGCCCCCGCGCCATCTTGCACAGGGTCCCCTTCTCCCGCACGACGCCGTCTTGCTCTTCTCCAAAGACACATGTGGCCCGTGGCAGCTCCGGCGGCAGATGGGGCAGCACCGAGCGGCTATACTCCTTGGAGGCCAAATCCAGCACAAAGGTGCTCTCCCGCGCCACTTCATCGGCCAGTTTCCGCCCCCAGAAGGCGTAGAGGTCTTGACAGCCGTCCACCGCCAGCTTCGCCCCCATCTCCAGGCGGTAGGGGGTCACGCCGTCCATGGGGCGCAGCAGGCCATAAAACCCGGAGAGAATGTACAGATGGCCCTGGAGGTAGTCCAGCGCCTCCCGCTCCAGCACATTGGGGGCCAGATACTGATACTGGATGCCCTCATAGGCGAAGAGCGCGGGGGTCAGATTTCGGCTCAAATCCATCGTTTTAAGGCGCTCTACATTTTCCCGGGCAATGGCGTCGCTGCACTTCCACAGCGTCTGGAGCTGCTCTGGCGTCATCCGGGTCAGCTCCGCTTTCAGGCGCTCCGCCTCTTTCCAAAAGCGGGGCAGCCCCTGTGGGGCAAAGCCGTCCAAATCCCGCTTCATCTTTTTGGCCGGTGCGATAAGCAGCTGCATGTTTGGTCTCTCCTCACTGTAACCATATAAAACGGCCAGGGCCATTGCGGCCCTGGCCGTTTTTCTGCGGAGGGCAGGCACTGCCCACCCTCGCTTTCCCATCTCTTACAGGTTGGCGTCCAGCACCGCCTGATAGGCCTCGGGGGGCATAACTCCCACCTTGCGGTCAATCTCCTTGCCGTCCTTGAAGAAAATAACGGTGGGGATGTTCATAATCCCCAGGCTCTGGGCCAGGGCGGGCTCCTCGTCGGTGTTGACCTTGCCCACAATGGCCCGGCCCTCGTACTGGTCCGCCAGCTTCTCAATGGTGGGGGCCACCATGCGGCAGGGGCCGCACCAGCTGGCCCAGAAGTCCACCATGGTCAGATTGCCAGAGGAGACCGCTTTCTTGAGTCCGTCCAGATTGAAATGATAAGGTGCCATGTTTGTTTCCTTCCTTTCGTATGCATCAAAACTGAATCGTTAAGAATGGGAATTTCGGTCCAAATATTCGGCGCAGCGGAGGCCGGCCACCAGCCCCTCCCCTACCGCCTTGGAAACCTGGAGGGGAAGACCGGTACAGTCCCCGGCGGCAAATACCCCGGGAATACTGGTCGCCATATTCCGGTCCACCCGGATATAGGGTCCCTCCAGCTCCAGCCCCGGCAGGAGCTGGGTGGGCGCCACCGCGCTGCGCAGGAGGAACACCCCCACACAGGGAAGCACCCTTCCATCGGCCTCCAGTCCGGTGACCTTCCCCTCGCCCAGAATGGCAAGGCGCTTGGCCTGTACGGTGGGAATGGAGGGGTCCAGCCCCTCGGGGGGCTTGGCGCTCACATAGGTCACGCGGCAGCCCAGACCGTGGAGGTAGTTGGCCTCCTCGGGGGCGTGGGTGGACTTCCCCACCACCACCACGTCCTTGTCCCGGTAGAGCATCCCGTCGCAGGTGGCGCAGTAGCTCACCCCGGCGCCCAGGTGCTCCAGCTCGCCAGGGAGGGCTGGACCCTGCCCTACGCCGGTGGCCAGCACCAGCGCGCCGCCCTCCACCACATCGCTGTCCACCGCCACAAAAAAGCCGCCGTCCATCGGCATGGCGTTCAGCACCCGGCCGGTGCGCCGCTCCACCCCCAGCATCTGGGCGTGTTTCTCAAACTGCTCCATCATCTCCCGGCCGCTCAGACCGGGCAGGCCCAGATAGTTGTCAATCCGCTCGGCCCGGGCCAGAGGCAAATCGGCAGACGGGCTGCTGACCACCAGGACGGATTTATTCCGCACCCTGGCCTGCACCGCCGCCGACAGCCCCGCCGGGCCGCCGCCGATGACGACAATGTCATACTTCAACGGTAATCCTCCTCACGCTCGCCCAGCAGGGCGGCCACCACCGCCGCGACCGTCCGGTCCACGACAGTATAGTATACCTCATTGCCGCTGCGCTCAGCCTGGACTACCCCCGCCGCCCGCAGCTTGGAGAGGTGCTGGGAAATACAGGACTGGGACTGTCCGGTTTTTTCCTCGATGCAGCTCACATTTCGACAGCCGCACACCAGCAGTCCCCGCACAATGCGCAGACGCAGCGGGTGGGCCAGGGCCTTGAGCAGCTCCGCCTTTTCCTCATATCGGATGGCCTCGGGTTCCATGACCTCACCTCATTCGTATTTTCTAATATTATTATATTCTAATATTCTGATTTGTCAACCCTCTTTTTTCAATCTGCAAAAGACTTGTGCTTTGGCCGGTGGTATGTTATAGTGAGCTTAGAAAATTTATCGTAAAACAATAATTTTTAAGGAGGGAACGCCATGAAGAACGAGCATATGAAATACCTCTTTCTCCCCGCGCTGCTGGGGGGACTTCTGGGCGGCGGGCTGGCCTGGCTGGGTCTGACCGGCACAGGGAATGCCCTGCTGAATCTGGGGGTGGGCCTGCGGGCCCTGTCCCTCTCCGGCTGGACGGGCAATCTGGCCGCCTGGACAGTAGTGTGTCTGGTGAGCCTCTGGCCCCTGGCCCTCCTGCTGCTGCGCCGGAAGCGCTCCAAGCGGGACACCCTGCTCCCCCTGCTGTCCGTACTGCTGCTGGCGGCGTGCTTTCTGCTTATCAATCCCGCCCTCCTGGATACGGTGGAGCCCTATCTGCTCGCTCTTCTGTGGACGGCGGCGGGTGTGCTGCTGACCTGGGGTGTGCTGACCTTGGCCGGGCAGTTCACCAGGGATCGCTTTCTGCCTTTGCCCCTTCTCTTTCAGGCAGGGGCGGCCCTGCTGGCGGCTCTGGTTGGTTTTACAGCGGTGCTGCGGCTGTGGGGACAGGTGGCCGCAGTACAGGCGGGCAACACCGGTGCACCGGAGGCCGCTATGACCACCGGAACGGTGCTGGGGGCGCTCACTCTGGTGCGGCTCCTCCCCGACCTGCTGGGAGGCTGGCTTCTCCTCCAGGGCTCAGAGCTGGGGCGGCAGATGGAGGGAAATCCCTTCGCCCCTGAGACAGTGGAGCTATGCCGCGCCACGGCAAAGAACGCCCTGTGGTGTGTGAATCTCGCGCTGGGTGTGTATTTGGGGTGCAACCTTCTCCAACTGCTGCTGCCGGGGCTTCTCCATTTGGATGTGCAGCTCCTTTTGCCCCTCCCCACTCTGCTGGCGGCAGCGGGACTGCTGGTGCTGTGCCGGTACATGGAGCGCTCCAAGGCAGTCTATGACGACAACCAGACCATTATATGAGGGCGTTGTTATGGCTATCACCATCCATTTGAGTGAAATACTCCGCGAGCGGGGCATGACCGCCAAAGAATTGTGCGCCAAGGTAGGCATCACCGAGGCCAACCTCTCCATCCTCCGCAGCGGCAAGGCCAGCGGCGTGCGCTTCCACACCATCAACCGCATCTGTTACTATCTGGACTGCGATGTGGGGGATTTGCTCCACTTCGACGGACGACTGGAGGACGAACATGAGACATAAACTTTTGCTTCTCCCTCTGACACTGGGATTGGTTTTGGCCCTCAGCGCAATCTCTCTGGCCCAGCCGGAGCCGGAGGGGTATGGGAACCGCTTTGTGGGCTTCCACATCGTGGCCGACTCCCTGGAGCGCTCCATTCCCAACTATGAGGATGGAAACTGGAGCCTCTACGCCGGGGAGCTGGTCCTCTGGGGCATCAAGGTGGGGGACCACTACGAATTTCCCGGCCTGGAGGGCAAAAACTGTTTTCTGGAGTGGCGTTATGAGGATGGAGAGCCTTATCTGAGTTCCTGCTCTGAGCTGGCAGACACCTCTCTTATCACAGGCGATAAAACCTCCATCACCGGCACTCTCTATTCCTCGGCGGACATACTGCGCTTTTTCCGGGTGTATCAGACCGCCGGCGGGCGAATCTATCTGGACGGCAGCGGCAATGGATATGGCGGTGCCGGCGGTGGCTTCTCCGTCACCGAGGACCGGACCTGGACGGAGCACACTGGGGATACTATCACTCAGGAAGAATCATTTCATATCGATGTGTCGGTGAAAGAACCCATTACGGTCGTTGAGGCAGTGGTGAAGTACTTTGACGGACAGGACACCCTGCTGGAGGAACAGACCTTGGACGGGGTGGGAGACGGCGCGGAGCTCTCCCTCCCCACAGGTACAGCCTGGGCACTCATTGAGGAGCACACCGCAGAGGGCGAAGCAGTCCGCACCGTCTACACCCCCGGAGGAGCGGATTGTACCCACACTGTCTGGTTCCCGGATGGCCTCTTTTACCGCCCCTTTGTTCTGACCTTCTCCCCCTGAATGTGCAAAAACGCTGGGCCTTCCTTTTGAGGAAGGCCCGGCGTTTTGACATACCGGAATTACAGGTTGGTCTTGAGGAACTCCTCAGCGGTGGCGATGGCGGCGTCCTCCTGGGGACCGTTGGCCGTGATAACCACTTCATCCCCCTGCTTCACTGCCAGACCCATCAGCTTCATCAGCTGGGTGGCCTTTACGGTCTTGTCGCCCTTGGTGATGGTCACTTCGGTGTCGGCAAAGGGCTTGAATGCCTTGACAAACAGGCCGGCGGGGCGGGCGTGGATGCCCAGAGGGTCCTGAATTACATAGCGGAATTCTTTCATGGTGATTTCCTTTCCAATTTGTTCTCTATTCTCCCTGCGGGGCATGGCCCTGCAATTCGAATACACGCTCGATGTGCATGGCCAGATAGCCAATCTCCTTCTCATCCACCGACAGGCGGAGGGACTGGCCCAGATGGCGGCACATCTCAGTCGAAATGGCAAATGCCTTGGGATAGGATTCCCGCATAAAGCCGTTGACATCCATACTCAGCGTTTCGCCTTTTAGGATGCGGGCGGCCATATACTTGATGTGGGTCATGAGTCGGTTATAGGAGAGGGAGGTGATGTCGATGTTCCCCCCGGTCTCCCGCTGGACCAGCTCCACACACTCCCGCACCAGGGCGGCCATCTGCATGGCCTGAGAGACCTGGATGGGGTCCAGAGAGGAGTGGATATGCAGGGCGATATAGCCCAGCTCGTCCTCGCTGAACTCCAGCCCCGTCTCCTCCAGAATCAGGTCGTGCCCCTTCTGCGCCACCGCGTACTCCTCGGGAAAGAGGGCCTTGATGTCGGCGGTAAGGGGGTTGCTGATGGGGGCATTTTTTTGAATGCGCTGGGCGGCAAAGGCGATGTGGTCCGCCAGCGGCAGCAGAATGCTGGTGTCAATCTCCCCAAAGCTGCGCTTTGCGGCCTGGATGATGCCGTTGGCCACCGCCAGGTATTGGGGGTCAATCTTTTTGACCAGTTCGCGGGGATTGCCCCGCCCCTGTTCCACCAGCAGATAGATAATCACCTCGGGGGAGAAGTCGGTACGCTCGCCCACCTTGCGGCCAAAGCCCACCCCTTTGCCCAGCACCAGTTTCTCCTGGTGATCCTGGGTGTCCAGGGCCAGCACCGTATTGTGGTTGAGCACCTTGGTCACACGGTACACAACATCTCCCCCTTATTGGTGGTATCAGGACTCGTAAATATCCAGCGCCATCAAATCCTCACCGGGGCGCACATGGCCGGTCTTGAGGATGCGCAGAGCCTGGTTTTCCTCCATGGTGGTAAAGAGCACCGGGGTGGACATAGAGGGCACCTTGTCCCGGATGGCGTCCAGATCGAACTCCAGCAGGGGGTCGCCCTTCTTCACCTGGTCGCCCTCCTGAACCAGAGCCCGGAAGCCCTCGCCCTTGAGTTCCACGGTGTTGATACCCACATGGATGAGCATTTCAATGCCTTCCTCCAGCTCCAGGCCAATGGCGTGGCGGGTGTCGAAGATAAAGCCCACCTTGGCGTCACAGGGCGCGGTAACCACGCCGTCGCAGGGCACAATGGCGGCGCCGTCGCCCATCATCTTTTCAGCAAAGGCCTCATCCGGGCAGTTGCTCACAGGGCCAGCCTCGCCGTGGAGGGGGCTGCCCACCACAATGGTGCGCAGCAGCGCGCCGTGGGGCTTCTCTTCCGCGGGGGCGTCGCTCTTGGCCTCTGCCGCCGCGACAGCGGGGGTGTCCGTGGCCGCGCCGCTCTTGAGGTAGTCCTCCAGATTGGCCTTGATGAGATTCACCTGAGGCCCGTAGACCACCTGGACGCCCTGGCCCTTCAAAATGACGCCGGCGGCGCCGGAGCTCTTGAGGGCGTTCTGGTCCACCTTGCTGCCGTCGTGGACGGTGACACGCAGACGGGTGGCACAGCAGTCCACATCCTTGATGTTGGACGCGCCGCCCAGACCCCGGACAATGACGGGGGATACCTGGTCGCCGCTGCTCTCGCCGTTCTTGCGGGCGTTGTAGTCCGCCTTGGTGTAGAGCTTGGTCTCCGCGTCGCCCTCTTCCCGTCCGGGAGTCTTGAAGTTGAACTTCTTAATGAGGAAGGTAAAGATAAAATAGTAGGCCAGGAAGAATACAATGCCCAGCGGGATAATCAGAAGCCAGCTGGTCTTATCATTTCCCTGGAGAATGCCGAAGAGAGCCAGGTCAATAAATCCGCCGGAGAAGGTGAGGCCCACAGTGATGTTCAGAATATGGCAGAGCATATAGGCAAGGCCCGCAAACACCGCGCTGATACCGAAGAGCACCGGGGCCACAAACAGGAAGGAGAACTCCAGCGGCTCGGTGATGCCGGTGATGATGGAGGTGAGAGCCGCCGACAGCAGAAGGCCGCCCACCTGCTTCTTCCGCTCGGGCTTGGCGCAGCGGTACATGGCCAGCGCCGCTCCGGGGAAACCAAAGATATAGAGGACAAACTCACCGGTGAAGCACCAAGTGCCGGCGGTGGAGAAGTGGGTGACGGTGGGGTCCGCCAGCTGGGCAAAGAAGATATTCTGGGCGCCGGACACCATCTGGCCCGCCACCTCCATGGTGCCGCCCACGGCCGTCTGCCAGAAGGGCAGATAGAACACATGGTGCAGGCCGAAGGGGATGAGCAGGCGCTTGATCATACCAAAGAGGAAGGTGCCAAAGTAGCCCGAGCTGTATACGAAATAGCCCAAAGCGTTGATGCCGCTCTGAATGGGCTGCCAGATGAAGAACATGAGGATACCCACCAGGGCGTACACCACGGTGCTGATGATGGGCACAAAGCGGGTGCCGCCGAAGAAGGACACCACCTGGGGCAGCTGGATTTTATAGAACTTGTTGTGCAGTGCCGCCACACCCAAGCCTACAATAATACCGCCGAAGGCGCCCATCTGAAGGGACGTAATACCCAGCACCGAGGCGGTGGAGCCCTCCAGCAGGTTGTCCACTCCGCCGGTGAGCTTAATCATGGCGGAGATGCCGGAGTGCATCACCAGGAAGGAGACAGCGGCGGCCAGCGCGGCCACTTCCTTCTCCTGACGGGACATACCGATGGCCACGCCAATGGCGAAGATGAGGGGCAGGTTGTCAAAGATGACACTGCCGCAGCTGTTGAGTACGGAGAAAATAAAATAGGGTACGGTTCCTGGCCCCATCAGGCTGCTGAGCCCGTAGGTAGCCAGAGTGGTCTCGTTGGTGAAGGAGCTGCCCAATCCCAGGAGCAGACCCGCCACCGGCAGAATTGCAATGGGGAGCATAAAGGAGCGCCCAACCCGCTGCAACACGCCAAATACTTTGTCTTTCATCGCGTTACCTCCTTAGCAATATCTAGCATCGGTCAGGTTCTTGCGCAGCGACAAAAAAACACTAACCGAAAACTATTACAATACACAGCATTCCCGTTACTGTAATGGTTATCAAGGTTAGTGCCTGCGGACCAGTTACACACCTCTATTCATTTTTACCGCCCTTACTGTACCATAACCATGATTTTCTGTCAATGGCGTTTTTATTATTTGGTTATTTTCACTAATTCATCTCTCATTTTTTCGTTGGAACGCCCAGAAAACTGGGGCGCAGCGGCTGTCCCCTGCGCCCCAGCGTCTTTTATCCGTTGAGGGTCAGGCCCTCCCACTGTTGGGAGAGGCCGTCCTTCTCCAGCATCTGCTCCAGCACCTGCACATCGGTGGTGATGTCCATGGCCTCATTTTCAAAGAGGCGGTCCAGCTGTTTTTCATAGCCCTCCACCACCTTATCCATCATGCCCTCAATGCGCACCTTGGCGGCGGTGATGTTGGCCCCCTCTACCCCTTGCTCCTCCATCTGGGCATAGGCGTTGAGAATTTTCAGGGTAGTGGGCAGGTAGTAGTTCAAAAAGCTGCGCAGCTGTCCAGCTTTCTCCGGGTTTTTCTTCTGATAGGCGAAAATTTTCCGGGTAATCTCCTCAATCCGGTCAATCTTCCGGCTCATCTCCTCGTCCTCGATGGCGTCGTTGACCGCCCGGATCTGGGCCAGGATGCGCTCATCCTCCCCCACCGCGCCCGGTTTGGGCTCGGGCTTGGGGGCAGGCTCCTCCTGAATACCCTCGTCGCTGAGGATGAGGCGGCCGCTGCCCATGTCCAGATACCCCACCGGCAGGATACCCTTGTCCAGCATCTCCTGCAAATCGTCACAGGCGGTGTGCAGCGAAACCGGCATGGCCTGGGCCAGCGTCTCCACTGAGATGGCGTCCTGCCGCCCGATGAGGGCCAGATACTTGCGGAAGCGCTTGGCCTTGCGCCCACGGGAAAGTCCCACGCTCAGCAGCACCAGACCCACGCCGCACACTCCCAAAGGAATAAAGAGGTCCTCCAGTCTCCACCAGCTGTACCCGTGGAGCAGATTATCCACCAGGTTGAGCAATTCGGTAAAGCTGATAAAGCCAAATATTCCCGCCAGAACTCCGCCGCCCACCAGCAGCCCCCGGCCCGAATTGTCCCGATACTGCGGCGTGGACCGGCGCACCACCTGCTGTTTTTTGGGCACGTTGCCCGGCTGGCGGCGCACCACCGGGATGGGGCCGTCGGTGCGGATGCCCTGGGTGCCCGGCTCCTGCCGGTTTTGCGACTGCTGCTTCTGGCGCTGGACATCATAAGGATGGCGGCTCCCTGCGCTGCTCCCGGAATTCTGCGTCAGCTTCCGAAAGAGCAGAAACAGCCCCACCGGCCAAAAGATTACCAGCGCAATCACAACAATAATCCAGGACATCAGCCCGTCGTTGTAATTTTGTCCGCCATAATTCCCCGCCATATTCGGGTCCTCCCCACTTCTGAAATACAGTTCTGGACCGCCCAATTTGTCCGGGCGTCCATCTGGTCCTCAGTATAACACCCGCCCTTTAAAGATCTACTACACCTTTTCTTTAAATTTGGTGAAAATCTCTCTGTTCCGCCCTTAGGCAGTCCGGTAAGTGCGTATATGGTTATCATACCGCAAAACCCCCCGGAAGTAAAGTCACCTCCGTGCGATGTAACCGTTCTGTAATTGCATTTCCGCGGGGATGCCCCTATAATAAAATCTGTTCAGCAGTCATAAGTCTGCTTTCAAAGAGTGGGCGGGGATTTCCCCGTTCGATTTCGATAGAGTTGGAGTTGATAAAATGGAACGACAAACCGGAAAGCGTGAACAGGCCAAATCCGGCCGTGGAAAAATCGCACTTCTCATCCCGCTTCTCATTCTGGCCGTGCTGGCCGGCGGATACCTGGGGCTGTGCGCCTACGCCATGAGCAGCGACGCCATCTATCCCGGCACCACCGCCTCCGGCGTGGATCTGGGCGGCCTCACCCAGGCCGAGGCCCGTCAGGCTCTGGAGCAGGCGATGGACTCCTATGCCGACCAACAGGTCTCCTTTACCTGCGGCGGCAGCGAGTTCACCGTGACCGGCCAGGACTTGGCCATGGACTACGACAGCGTGGTATCCCAGGCCTACTCCGCAGGCCGTCAGGGCTCCTTCCTGACCGCGGGCTGGAACTACCTGACCTCCCTCTTCTCCCCCGCTGAGATTGACGCGGGGCTTACCTTTACCGAAACCCCTCCGGCCATTCTGGAGGCGGAATCCCACATCACCAACCCCATGGTAGAGACCACCTATACAGTGACCGACGACACCCTGAACTTCACCAAGGGCACCACCGGGCAGGCCATTGACGTGGATGCACTGCAGGACCAGATTCTGTCCAGGCTCACCGCCATGGTGGCCGGGGAAGAGGTGGACACCGCTCCCATCGATGTGCCCGTCACCACCGAGGCCCCCCCGGACGTGGACTTGCAGAGCATCTATAATGAGGTCACCACCCAGCCCACTGACGCCTATCTGGACAAGAGCACCAAGAAGGTCATGCCCTCTGCGGACGGCATCAGCTTCGATATTGCCACCGCCCAGAACGCCCTGAGCGGCGCGGCAGAGGGGCAGACTGTCTCCGTCCCCCTGGAAAAGACCGCCCCCAACATCACCACCGCCAAGCTCAACGCCAATCTTTTCAAGGATGTGCTGGGCTCCGGCACCACCGTGTGCTCCGGCCCCTCCAACCGCTGGTATAACATCGACCTGGCCGCCGACCGGGTGACTGGCACCATCCTCCTGCCCGGCGAGACCTTCTCCTACAACGCCCTGGCCGGCCCCTACACCAAGTCCAGCGGCTACAAGGCCGCCGGTACCTATCAGAACGGCCAGAGCATTGACGCCACCGCCGGCGGCATCTGCCAGCTCTCCTCCACCATCTACTGGGTGACGCTGAAGGCCAATCTGGAGACCGTCTCCCGCACTCAGCACGCCTTCAACAGCGGGTATATGCCGGTGGTGGGCACGGACGCCACCGTGTGGAGCGATGTCACCGACTTCAAGTTCAAAAACAGCACGGAGTACCCCATCAAGATTGAGACGTATCTGGACAGCAGCCACCGGCTCCATGTGACCATCTATGGCACGGATACCACCGGCATCCACGGTGAGCCCTACTCCACCACTGTCTCCACCGTCCCTTATCAGAACATCTACAAGCCCAACAGCAGCATCCCCGCCGGAAGTGAACCGGTGCGGGACACCAACTACTCCCGCTACAACGGCATTACGGTGGATGTGTACCAGAAACTGGTGGACAAGAACGGGAACACCGTCAGCACCACCTTCCTCTACCGCAACACCTACAAGGCGTCCAACGCCATTTACTACTACAATCCCGCTGACGCGGACCGGCTGGGTATTGACACTTCCACGGGCCTGCGGAACAAGACGCCGGTAACCCCCACCGCAACCCCCACTCCGGCAGCGACGCCCACTCCGGCGGTCACCTCCGCACCGGTCATTACTCCGACCCCGGCGGCGACCCCCACTCCGGCGCCTACACCCACGCCCGCGCCTGTTGCCACACCCACGCCGGCACCCACACCCACGCCGACTCCGGTCTATACCCCGACCCCGGCGCCCACACCGGCAACCTCGTCCAATCAGGGGGACGGTGTAGAGCTTCCACCCGAGGCACAGACCTAACTGGAGCAATTTAAGTGCGTAATGAGCTGCATCCCCGACGCGGGGGGTGTGCTCGCCGCACGGGCCGCCTACTCGGCGGGAGCACCGCTTTCTTTGCCAAAGAAAGCGGTGGGAAAGAAAGCGCAGAGGGGGCGCCGCCCCCTCTGCACTCCCCCCAATGCGCAACCGGGCTAAAGTTCCGCTGCGGTGGGATTGCACAACCCGGTGCCATTTGAACCAAGCTTCTCGCCTATGAATACAACATTGTACTGCCATGCAAGACAGGTGACACCGTTTCCTGCGGGCCTGGCGGAAAAGAAGAAGCCATTTATCAGCACCCACAAATGGGGCGGCCCCCTTTAAAAAGGCCGCCCTTTTGGAGGGGAGTGGAGAGGGGAACGAGAAGTTCCCCTCTCCGCCTTTTCTTTCCCCGGTTTCTTTTCCGCGAAAAGAAATCGGGCCCCCGCTGGGTAAGCGGCCCGCGCGGCGAGCGCAAAAACCACCCAGCTTGGCTGGGCAATCCGTCTGTATCCATCCGCAATCAGATTTCTTTTCCCTTTCTCAGGAGGTTTTTATGTTTCAAGGTTTCACGGACGCCACCATTGATTTCATGTGGGGCATCCGCTTCAACAACGACCGGACCTGGTTTCAGGCCCACAAAGAGGACTATCTGACCAGCTTTTATAACCCTATGAAGGAGCTCTCCCGGGAGGTGTACGACGCCTTTCAGGCCAAACACGCCGTGCCGGGGCTGTGCTGCAAGGTCTCCCGCATCTACCGGGACGCCCGGCGGCTCTATGGCCGGGGCCCCTATAAGGACCATCTGTGGTGGTCCATGGAGCGCCCGGGGGAGGAATCCTTTTCCGCCCGGCCCGTGTTCTGGTTTGAGCTGGAGCCGGAGGGGTGGTCCACCGGCCTGGGCTACTACTCCGCCACCCCCGCCACCATGGCCGCCTTCCGTGCCCGTCTGGACCGCGACCCCAAGACCTTTGCCGCGCTGGCCCGCCGCCTGGAGGGGCAGGAGCGCTTTCTCCTCTCCGGCGAGGACTACAAGCGCCCCAAGGGTACCCCCTCTCTTCCGCTTTTGGAGCCCTGGTACAACAAGCGCTCCTTCAGCCTCATCCACGAGGAGGCCCACGGGCCGATCCTCCGCTCCCACGACTTGGTGAACGTTCTGCTGGAGGGCTTTGACTTCCTGCTGCCTTTTTATGAGTACTTTGTCACCCTGGACCAGGACCAGATTCCAGGAACTTGACTCTTTTCCTTTTTCCACAAGTGGAGTATAATAAAGCGGATGTTTCGGCACCAAACCCCATGGGCCGAAATTTGTGTCAGTGAAACGAAGGAGGCAGAACATGAAGGTTCTTGTCATTGGCGGCGTAGCCGCCGGCACCAAAACGGCGGCCAAACTCAAGCGGATGGACCGCAGCATCCAGGTCACCCTGATTACCCGAGACCAGGATATCTCCTATGCCGGGTGCGGCCTGCCCTACTATGTGGGCGGGCTCATTGAAACCCGGGAACAGCTCATTGTCAACACCCCCCAGAAATACGCCGCCCTCACCGGCGTAGAGGTCTTTACCGGCCGGGAGGCCGTGGCTCTGGACAGTGCCGCCCAGACGGTGACCGTGCGCCACGTGGACACCGGCGAGGAAGAGGTTGTCTCCTATGACGCCTGCGTCATCGCCACCGGCGCCTCCCCTGTGGTGCCCCCCCTGCCGGGCATGGACCTCACCGGCGTATTCAAGCTGCGCACCCCCGACGACGCCATCGCCCTGCGGGACTACCTCACCACCCGTCAGGCCAAGCGGGCCGTGGTGGTGGGCGGCGGCTTTATCGGTCTGGAGGCCGCAGAAAACCTGAAAGCCCAGGGTCTCTCGGTCACAGTGGTGGATATGGCCGACCAGATCCTCCCCAACATTCTGGACAGCGAGCTGGCGGGCTATGTCAAGCGCCGCCTCCAGGCCGCCGGAATCCGGGTCCTCACCGGCAACCCCCTCCAGGCCATGCTGGGCCAGGGCCGTGTGGACGCGGTGCAGACCGCCCAGGGCACTCTGGCCGCTGACGTGGTGGTCCTCTCCATCGGCATCAAGCCCAACACCGCCTTCCTGAACGGCAGCGGCATGGAGCTCTTCAAGGGCACCATTGTGGTGGACGAGCAGCTGCGCACCAATCTCCCCCATGTGTACGCCGCCGGCGACTGCGCCCTGGTGAAAAACCGCCTCACCGGTGCGCCGATGTGGTCCGCCATGGGCTCCTCGGCCAACTATGAGGGCCGGGTACTGGGCCAGGTGCTGGGCGGCGGCTCCGCCCGCTACCCCGGCGCGCTGGGCACCGGCGTGGTGAAGCTCCCCGGCCTCAATGTGGGGCGCACCGGCCTCACCGAGGCCGCCGCGCGGGCCGCAGGCTACGATGTGGAGACTGTCACCTGCGTCACCGACGACAAGGCCCACTACTACCCCGGCGCGGGCAGCTTTATCACCAAGCTGGTGACCGACCGCGCCACCCACAAGCTCCTGGGCATTCAGGTGCTGGGCCAGGGCGCGGTGGACAAGATGGTGGACATCGCAGTCACCGGCATCTCCATGGGGGCCGCTCTGGAGGACTTTGACAGCCTGGATTACGCCTACGCGCCCCCCTTCTCCACCGCCATCCACCCCTTTGTGCAGGCGGTGGACATCCTGCTCAACAAGCTCTCCGGCACTCTGGAGAGCATCACCCCCCAGCAGTTCCTGGCCGGAGCGGCAGAGGGGTACACCGTGCTGGATGTGGCCCTCCAGCCCGCCATCCCCGGCGCGGAGTACATCAATCTGCCCGCCGTCACCGCTCCCCTGCCCGGCCATCCCCTGGACGAGAAGCTCCTGCTGGTGTGCAACAAGGGCAAGCGGGGCTACTTCCTCCAGAACCGCCTCAAAGCCTTGGGCTACACCAATACCCGGGTGCTGGAGGGCGGTGTCACCGTCAACGAGGTGCGCCTGGCCGGTGTGAAAGTCTCCCTCACCCCGGAGCAGGTGGCCGGCGTAAAGGCCCTGGGCTTTCTGTGGGACAAGCGCACCCCCGACTGCTTCAACGCCCGGGTCATCACCCGCAACGGCAAAATCACCGCCGAGGAGCAGCGGGCGGTGGCTGAGGCCGCCGAGCGCTTTGGCTCCGGTGAGGTCACCATGACCTCCCGCCTCACCCTGGAAATTCAGGGTGTCCCCTACGCCAATGTAGAGCCCCTGCGGGCCTTCCTGGCAGAGCACGGCCTCATGACCGGCGGCACCGGCTCCAAGGTGCGCCCGGTGGTCTGCTGCAAGGGCACTACCTGTCAGTACGGCCTCATTGATACCTTTGACCTCTCGCAGGAGATTCACGAGCGGTTCTTCCTGGGCTATAACAGCGTCAAGCTCCCCCACAAGTTCAAGATTGCCGTGGGCGGCTGCCCCAACAACTGTGTCAAGCCCGATTTGAACGATTTGGGCATCGTGGGCCAGCGGGTCCCCGAGGTCTCTCTGGATCTGTGCAAGGGCTGCAAGGTATGCCAGGTGGAGGAGAGCTGCCCCATCCATGTGGCCCGGGTAGAGAACGGGAAGGTGGTCATCCCCACCGAGTCCTGCAACCACTGCGGCCGCTGTGTGGGCAAGTGCCCCTTCCACGTCATTGACCGCTTTACCAACGGCTATAAGGTGTACATCGGCGGCCGCTGGGGCAAGAAGGTGGCCCACGGCCAGCCGCTGGAGAAGATCTTTACCACCCGGGAAGAGGTCCTGGATGTGGTGGAGAAGGCCATTCTGCTCTTCCGGGAGCAGGGCATCACTGGCGAGCGCTTTGCCGACACCATTGCCCGCCTGGGGTTTGACGCAGTACAGGCGCAGCTCCTCAGCGACGCCCTTCTGGAGCGCAAGGCGGAGAACCTGGCCGCTCAGAAGCACCTGACCGGCGGTGCTACCTGCTGATAGTCCATCGCCATGACCTGGCCAAGCCGGGAGGTTTTTGTCCTCGCCGGACGGGCCGCCTACTCGGCGGGAGCACCGCTTTCTTTACCAAAGAAAGCGGTGGGAAAGAAAGCGCAGAGGGGGTGCTGCCCCCTCTGCACTCCCCCCAATGTGCAACCGGGCTAAAGTTCCGCTGCGGTGGTATTGCGCCAGCCTGGTGCCATTTGAACCAGGCTTTCTGCCTATGAGGGCAGTGTTGTACTGCCATGCAAGACAGGTGACACCGGTTTGGGTAAGCCTGTTGCCATAGAAAAGCCATAAATTTGCACCCACAAATGGGGCGGCCCCCTAAAAAGGCCGCCCTTTTGGAGGGGAGTGGAGAGGGGAACGAGAAGTTCCCCTCTCCGCCTTTTCTTTCCCCGGTTTCTTTTCTGCGAAAAGAAATCGGGCGCCACC
>DXDX01000178.1 GCA_019115265.1 Candidatus Flavonifractor merdigallinarum
TGGCCAGCGACCCCAAAGTGCTGCTGTGCGATGAGGCCACCTCCGCCCTGGACCCCACCACCACCCGCAGCATCCTGCGCCTCATTCAGGACATCAACAAGCGTCTGGGCATCACCGTCATCGTCATTACACACGAGATGGCGGTGGTGGAGGAGATCTGCACCCATGTGGCCATTCTGGACCACGGCAAGGTGATGGAAACCGGCACGGTGGAGGAGATTTTCTCCAACCCCAAGACGGAGGCTGGACGCAAGCTGGTCTACCCCGACGGCATCATCCTGGACCCGGTAAAAACCAGCCGGGTGGTGCGCATCGCCTTCAACGGCGGCTCCTCCTATGAGCCCCTCATTGCCTCTCTGGCCATTGACTGCGGGGTGAAGGTGAACATCCTGGGCGCGGACACCAAAAATATCCACGGAAAAGCCTTCGGCACCATGCTCATCGGCCTGCCCGACGATGCCAATGAGGCCGCTAAGGCCATTGCCTATATCAAGAAACAGCCCTATGTGACCATGGAGGAGGTGCACGACTACCATGAGTGATCTGCTGCAAAATGCCGAGGTGCTCCGCCTGTTGGAGATGAGCAAGGATGGCCTGCTCTTCGCCATCTGGGAGACCTTGTATGTGACCATAGTCTCCACCTTTTTTGCCTATGTGATCGGTCTGCCTCTGGGCGTCATTACGGTGGTGGGGGAGCCCGGCGGCGTGCTGCCCCTGCCCCGGCCCGTGATGGCGGTGCTCAACTTTGTCATCAATATTCTCCGCTCGGTGCCCTTCCTCATTCTGATGGTGGTGGTCATCCCCCTGTCCCGGCTGGTGGTGGGCACCTCCATTGGCACAGTGGCCACCATTGTCCCTCTGATCGTGGCCGCCTCCCCCTTTGTGGCCCGTCTGGTGGAGGCCTCCCTGCGGGAGGTGGACGGCGGTGTGGTGGAGGCCGCCCAGTCCATGGGCTGCTCCCCCTTCCAGATTATCACCAAGGTGATTCTGCCGGAGAGCCGCCCCTCCCTCATTTCCGGTTTTACCACCGCCTTTATCACCATCCTCAGCTACGGCGCTATGGCCGGCGCCATCGGCGGCGGCGGTCTGGGCTCTATGGCCCTGAATCTGGGCTACCAGCGCCGGATGAAGATCATCCTGTGGGTATCGGTGGTGGTGCTGGTGATTCTGGTGCAGATTTTCCAGTCGGTGGGGACCCGCGCCGCGGTGCGGCTGGACAAGCGGGTACGCCGCAAGGACCGCAAGCAGCAGGCCAATACCAAAAAGGCGGAGAAGTCCGGCTTGCAGTAAATCCATACAAATTGGCCGGGGTGCGCAAACAAATCAGGAGGCGCGCCCCGGTCTTTTGTACAATGTGCCCACTTGACGGGGCAAGGGGGATGGCGTATACTAAACGCAACCCAAAGGGAACTGAATAACGCCCCTCAAACGCAAGGAAGAGAAGAGTAGCCAAAGAGATACGGCACAGAGAGCCCGGACTGGTGGAAACGGGTACGGAAGGCTTTGGTGAAGATGGTCTTGGAGCGGCGCACCGACTACCAAACGGTATAGGCTGCGACGGGAGCGCCCGTCAGCGCGCAGGAGTATGGTTGTACTCCATAAGGCTTCCGCCGTGAGGCGGGGGTGAAGCAAGGTGGTACCACGAAGCAGAATGCTCTCGTCCTTGAATTGGATTCAAGGGCGTTTTTTTGTGCCCCAATTTGGGTACAAGCATATTAGAACTGAAAAGGAGACATGAATTATGAAGAAGCTCACCTCTCTGCTCCTGTCCGGTGTGCTCACCGCCGGCCTGCTCACCGGCTGCGGCGGCGGCACCTCCAGCCAGCCCTCCACCGCTCCCTCCGCTCCTCAGGACTCCGCCGCTCCCTCCTCCAGCCTGGAGGGCACCACTATTAAGGTGGGCGCCTCCCCCGCTCCCCACGCGGAGATTCTGGAAGTGGTGAAGGACATCCTGGCCGATCAGGGCATCACCCTGGACATTGTGGAGTTCAACGACTACATCCAGCCCAACACCGCCGTGGAGAACGGCGAGCTGGACGCCAACTACTTCCAGCACATCACCTACATGAACGAGTTCAATGAGAGCGACGGCACCCACCTGGTCAGCGCCGCCGAGGTCCACTACGAGCCCTTCGGCCTGTACGCCGGTAAGACCGACTCCATGGACGCTCTGGCCGACGGTGCCCAGATTGCCGTGCCCAACGACACCACCAACGAGGCCCGCGCCCTGCTGCTCCTCCAGCAGGAGGGGCTCATTACCCTGAAGGACGGCGCTGGCATTACCGCCACCAAGGCGGACATTGAGGAAAATCCCAAGAACCTGGACATCGTGGAGCTGGAGGCCAGCCAGCTGCCCGTCCGTCTGGCGGATGTGGACATGGCGGTCATCAACGGCAACTACGCCATTGACGCCGGCCTGAAGGTGTCCGACGCCCTGGCGGTGGAGTCCGCCGACGGCGAGGCCGCCAAGGCCTATGTGAATGTGCTGGCAGTCAAAGAGGGCCGGGAGAATGACCCCGCCATCCAGGCTCTGGCCCAGGCCCTGTGCAGCGATGAGGTCAAGACCTTTATGGAGGAGACCTACGCCGGCGCTGTGGTCCCTGTGTTCTAAGAGACGTGAAACCGTCCATTTTGCCCGCCCAGAGCAACCACTCCGGGCGGGCAAAACAGAGGATTATTTTTCACCCTAAAGGGAAAAGCATATGATTCCCATTAAAATTCGGTTCATCTGTTCACAGAACGTTTTATCCCGGTATTTTATTTTGTAAAATGCAAAATTTGAAACCGCTTGACAATTGGCGGAAAAGCCGGTATCTTAACATACGTCGGTAGTTTGTGACTGGTCATGCAGGCAAGATCTACTTCGTAAAGGGGAAGGTATACCCTTCAAAGCGAAGAAGATTTTGCCTTATTTTTTTCCGGCGGGAAGGGTGGCGGAGACACTGTGCTGAAAGTCAAAAAGTCGTTCAACAATAACCTCATATCGGCCATCGATGAGACGGGCAGCGAGGTCATTTTGAAGGGGAAAGGAATTGGCTTTCACAAACAGCGTGGAGACAAGGTGGACGAGAGCCTGGTAGAGGCCACCTTCCGCCCGGAAAACGAAAAGGAGTCCAGCCGCTTTCTCCAGCTCTTCTCCAGCATTCCCGACGACTACTGGACGCTGGCGGAGGAGCTGCTCACCTGGGCCAAGGAACAGGAGGGGCTCGCCCTCTCCCAGAAGGTTCTGCTCCCCCTGTGCGACCATCTGGCCGGGGCGGTGGAGCGGTATCAGAATGGGGTGTATCTCAACAACCCCATGCTCTGGGACATCCAGCGCCTCTACCACAAGGAGTACCGCACCGGCCTCCACGCCCTGGAGCTGGTCCAGCAGCACTTCGGGGTGGAGATGGACGAGAACGAGGCGGGATTCCTGGCCTACCACTTTGTCAATGACCAGCTGGGGGACCAGACCCAGAAGCGGGATTTGTCCCTTATGACCACCCTTCTGGGCGAGGTGGTGGACATCATTCAGCAGTCCTTTCAGCTCACTCTGGACCCGGGCGATTACAACACCCAGCGCCTCTTCATCCATGTGCGCTTTCTGGTGCAGCGGATTCTGGGCTATCAGCAGACCCAGCCCGACGTGGACCCGGAGTGGTACGGGCAGTTCTCCCAAAAGTACCCCCGCTCCCACCGGTGCGTCAAGCGGATTGCCGAGCACCTGGAACAGCGTTATCACTACCCTCTGGGGCTGGACGAGCAGCTCTATCTCTTAATTCACATCGCGCAGGTCACTCGGGTCAACGACCGGAAGAGCTGAGCGGGATTCAATTGCATACCGGATTGTGACCGGGCAGGTCCCACAGGGGGCCTGACAACCGCGGGCAAGGCCAACCACCGCTCTCCAGATTTGGGGTGCGGTTTGGGGCCTTGCCTCTTTTTTGTCCTGTAACAGGCTGGAAACAGTCTGAGGAAAACAAATCGAAAGAGAGGAATCCAACTATGGCAATGGACTATGTCCAGGTCACCGACCAAATCCTCAAGGGTGTGGGCGGTGCAGACAACATCGCCAGCGCCAGCCACTGTATGACCCGGCTGCGTCTGGTCCTGAAGGATGAGAGCAAGGCAGACACCAAGGCGGTGGAGAAAATCAAGGGCGTCAAGAGCGTCATCCGCCAGGGCGGCCAGTACCAGGTCGTCATCGGCAACGAGGTCTCCAACCTTTTCAAGGAGTTCAAGACCCGTGGCAATTTCTCCGGCGACGGCGTTGCGGCCCCGAAGGCAAACGGCGATCTGGTCAACCGGCTGCTGGGCTACATCTCTGGCAGCATGACTGCCCTGCTCCCCGCCATGCTGGGTTGCGGCATGATCAAGGTAGTGATGACCCTGCTGACTACCCTCGGCCTCATCAGCAGCGAGAGCACCATCTACATCTTCCTCAACGGCATGGGCGACGCCTTCTTCTATTTCCTGCCCATCCTGCTGGCCTACACCACCGCCAAAAAAATGGGGACCAGCCCAGAGGTCTCCATGGTCATCGCGGCAGTCTGGCTCTATCCTGATATTGTGAGCCTGCTGGGCAGCGGTACCACCGGCACCTTCCTGGGGATGAACTGCTCCTACTTTTTCGGCATTCCGGTCATCTCCACCACCTATTCCTCCTCTGTACTGCCCATCCTGCTGATGGCCCCCATCATCAAAGCGGTGGATAAATTTGCCGACCGGATCTCCCCCAATGTGGTCAAGAGCTTCCTGCGGCCTTTGATTACCATTCTGGTGTGCGACATCATCGGCTATGTGGTCATTGGCCCCATCGGCGGCGTGTGCGGCAACTACCTGTCCATGGGCGTCAACTATCTGTACACCAACATGGGCTGGCTGACCATTATGCTGCTGTCCGCTTTCATGCCCTTCATTGTCATGACCGGCATGCACTATGCTCTGATTCCCCTGATGACCATGTCCTTGGGCTCCTATGGCTATGACGCCATTGTCATCACCACCATGTTCTGCTCCAACCTGGCCCAGGGCGGCACCGCTCTGGCGGTGGCCTGCAAGACCAAGAACAAAGAGCTGCGCTCTGATGCTGTGGCTTGCGGGATCTCCGCTATGCTGGCCGGTGTCACCGAGCCCACCCTGTACGGCATTTCCCTGCGCTACAAAACTCCCATGATCGCCGTAATCATCGGTGGTGGCTTGGCCGGTCTCTTCTCCGGCATCACCGGCGTTGTGGGTTATAGCGCGGGCGGCTCTCCCTCTTGGCTGAGCCTGATTACCATGATTGGCGGCGAGGGCTTTACCAACCTGTTCTTCGGTATTGCTGCCGGTCTGATCGCTGTGGCTGCGACCTTCCTTGTCTGCTTCATCCTCTACAAGGACGAAGCTGTGGAGGAAGAGGCGGAGCCTGCCGCCCCTGTGGTGGAGCCCATTTCCTCCGCCGACCGCAAGCCCCTGGTGGCCGCGGTGGAGATTGCAAGCCCCGTGAGCGGCACGGTGGTGGCCCTCAAGGACGTGCCGGACCAGGTCTTTTCCACCGGTACCCTGGGCGACGGTGTGGCTGTGGAGCCCACTGAGGGCGTGGTGACCGCCCCCGCCGACTGCACCATTACCGCCGTGATGGACAGCCATCACGCCGTGGGCTTTACCACCGACAGCGGTGTGGAGCTGCTGGTCCATGTGGGTCTGAATACCGTGGAGCTGGAGGGCAAGCACTTCCAGTGCCCCGTTCAGGAGGGCCAG
>DXDX01000179.1 GCA_019115265.1 Candidatus Flavonifractor merdigallinarum
ACATGGGTGATGTCGTAGTTGCCGGCATACAGGCCGCTGATGAAGCCCTTCATGAAGTCATAGGAACCCATATCATACTGGCTGGCTTCCACCAGGCGGATCTTCGAATGGATGTCATAGGTCAGCTTAGCGCCGCGCTCGATGCACACCACGTTGCCGTGCTCGCTCTGAACGGCGGAATTAATGAGTTCGATCATCTGCTTCGTCTTGCCGGTGCCCTTGACACCCATGATCACTCTCACCATATGTTATCACTCCTTAACTCGTACACCGGGAGGAGTCCCGGTCCTTGCTAACATGTTACCATGTTTGAACCGGGATTGCAACCGATTTGCGGAAGTTCACAGGAAATTTGCAGATTGCCTGGAATCCTTTGGGCAAATTGGTCCCTTTTTCGGGGCTGCCTTGTTCTGCGGCCGTTCCCACAGGCCCATGGAGCGGAGCGCGTTTTGGGCGTTTACTCGCCCAGACGGGCCATCAGCGCCGCACGGTGCTCCTCATAGCCGGGCTTGCCCAGGAGGGCGTACATATTCTTCTTATACGCCTCCACGCCGGGCTGGTTGAAGGGGTTGACCTCCAGAAGATAGCCGCTCAGGCCGCAGGCGTACTCAAAGAAGTAGATGAGCTGGCCCACGGTGCGCTCGTCCCGGCGCTGAGCCTGAATGAGGACGTTGGGCACGCCGCCGTCCACATGGGCCAGGAGGGTGCCACGCAGGGCCTGCTCCGCCACAAAGGACAGGGGCTTATTGGAGAGGAAGTTGAGCCCGTCCACATTCTCGGGGTCGTGGGGGATGGTGTAGCTGCCCAGAGACTCCTGGAAGCGGACCACGCTTTCAAACATGAGGCGCTCGCCCTCCTGGATATACTGGCCCATAGAGTGCAAATCGGCGGTAAACTCCACGCTGGCAGGGAAGAGGGCCTTGCCGTCCTTGCCCTCCGTCTCGCCGTAGAGCTGCTTCCACCACTCGGCAAAGAAGCGGAAGGAGGGCTCATAGCCCACCAGGATTTCCACCTTCTTTCCGGCGGTGTAGAGGGCGTGGCGGGCGGCGGCATACTGCCAGGCGGGGTTGTCCAGGCCGGGGACAGCCAGGGCCTCCATAGCCTCGGCGGCGCCGCCCATCAGCTCCTCCAGATTGATACCGGCCACCGCGATGGGCAGCAGGCCCACAGCGGTGAGCACGGAGTAGCGTCCGCCCACCGCGTCAGGCACCACGAACTCCTCATAGCCCTCCTGGTCGGCCAGCCCCTTCAGCGCGCCCTTGTGGGCGTCGGTGGTGGCGTAAATGCGCTTGCGGGCCTCCTCCTTGCCGTACTTCTCCTCCAGCAGGTTCTTGAAAATGCGGAAGGCCACGGCGGGCTCGGTGGTGGTGCCCGACTTGGAGATAACGTTTACCGAGAAATCCCGGTCCTTCACCAGCTCAATGGTCTCCATCAGGGCGTCGGTGGACAGGCCGTTGCCGGCAAAGAAGATGTCGGGGGTGTTCTTTTTCTTCAGGTTGTAGTTGGGGGACTGGAGCAGCTCCACCACAGCGCGGGCACCCAGATAGGACCCGCCGATGCCGATGACCACCAGGGCCTGGGAATCGGACTGAATCTTCTTCGCCGCCTTCTGAATGCGGGCGAACTCCTCCTTGTCATAGTCCCGGGGCAGGTGGACCCAGCCGGTAAAGTCGCCGCCGGGGCCGTTGCCCTCCTCCAGCATGACGCGGGCCTGCTCCAGACGGTCCTTGCGGGACGTGAGCCAGTCCTCAGGCACAAAAGAGCGGATATTACTGAGATCAAGTTGAATCATCGTAGCATGTCCTCCTTACGAATGGGGATACTGGAGTATAGTATACACCGTTTGACTGGAATTTCCTAGTGCAAACCGCGCAGACGCACAAGTTTCACACATCCAACAAAGTACGGGCGCGCTGGAGCAGTTTGCTGTACACTCCGTCCATCTGCCACTCGTTGGTGTAGGTGCTCAGCTGGTCGGCCGGGAGCCAGCCCACCCGGCTGTTCTCCTCCGGGCGGGAGGCAAGGGCATCCCCCTCATCGGCAAGAAGCAGATAGCTCACATTCAAATGCTGGTGGGCGCAGACATAGTTTCCCCGCTTCACATGTCCCCACACCGGCAGGATGTCCAGCGACGCGATGGCGGTGGAGAGGGGGCGGATGTGGACAATGCCCGTCTCCTCCCGGGCCTCCCTCAGAGCCACCGCCAAGAAATCCTCTTCCCCGTCCACATGGCCGCCAGTCCAGGCCCACACCTGGTAGATGTTGTGGTGGGCCATCAGCACCCGGCTGGCATCAGCGTTTACCACAAAGCCGGAGCTGGTCAGGTGGGCAATGGGGTTTTCCCGTGTCAAAATGGTATCGGGAAAACGGCGGATGTAGTCCAGAATCATGGCCTGGTCCGCCGCTTCCTGCTGGTTCTGGGGGCGGTAGGCTGTAATTTCCTCCACATACATGGCTTACTTCCTCCGATAGGTGCGATAGCGGTAGGTGAATCCTGCTTCACTCAGCGGCTCCCCCTCTTCCTCGATCTCCCACTCTTCCAAAGCGTCCAGATTGGGGAAAAAGGTGTCCGCCTCCGGGAAGGCGGCCTCAATATACGTCACATACACCCGCTCACACCAGGGCAGCAGGGCGGTGTACACCTCACTCCCGCCCACCACAAAGACGTCCTGCGGGACCTCTTTCAACAGTGCTTCCACACTGCCAAACACCCGTGCTCCCTCCACGAAAAAGTCCGCCGCCCGGGAGAGAATCCAGTTGTCCCGGCCCTTCAGCGGTTTTCCGCCCGGAAAGGTGGACAGTGTTTTTCGTCCCACCACAATGGTATGCCCCGTGGTCAGGGTACAAAAGTGCTTCAAGTCTTCCTTCAGGTAGACCAGCTGGTCCCCCTCTTTTCCAATGGCCCAGTTCTGGTCCACAGCTACAATGGCGTTCATCTCTCTATTTCCTCTCTCTCCTCGAGTTGTAAACAGCGTCCCCGACGCGGGGGGATTTTGTGCTCGCCGCACGGGCCGCTTACCCAGCGGGGGCACCCTGCGCGGGTGGCGCCCGATTTCTTTTCGCAGAAAAGAAACCGGGGAAAGAAAAGGCGGAAAGGGGGACTTCTCGTCCCCCTCTCCACTCCCCCCAAAAGGGCGGCCCGCGCAGCGAGCGCAAACGCCCCCCGCCTGGCCGGTTTTATTCCAGTTCATCCCACAGATAGGCCTGATAGGGCAGCAAATCGGAGAGCTCCACCAGAACCGGCTGAAAGCCGCCGGTGGAGTTGTACCCCATCCGCGGTGTATGCAGCTTGGTTCCATCCGTCTGCCCCAGCGGCAGGGAGAGCACCGCCCGCAGGCCCCGCTCCTCTCCGTGTTCAAAGACCAGTGTAGCCCTGTGGGCGGAGGCAATGGACCTGGCCAGCGTCAGTTCCAGCCCGCTGTGCCGGGTGAGGCGTTCTTCCAGCGTGCCGGAGCGGTAGCGGGGCTCCAGCTCCTCTTCTCCGTCGTCCCACACCGTGAGGCGGAAGCGCGCGCCCTCCACCCAGGCCCGCAGGCCCACCGTCCCGCCCTTTCCGGCCCGGCGCAGGGCGGTGTCCACCAGCAGCAGCACCAGGCGGCGCAGCAGCGCCGGGTCCGCCTGGACCATGGCCTCCTCGCTGCCGCACTCGTTGCGGATGGTCACGCCCAGCCGGTCCGCCACCCCCTCCAGCTCCTGGCACACCTCCCGGCAGGTCTTCATCGCGTCCAGCACCTCCATCCGGCAGGGCAGCTCCTCCTGCCGGGCCAGGTCCACATGCTCCGTCAGGCGGAGCAGCCGGTACAGTCCCTGGTTTAAAATCGCCAGATATTGGTCGTATTTCCGCTCCTCCTGTTCCCGAATGGCGGGGGTGAGGAGCTGGGCGGCGGCCATTAAATTTCCCACCTGCTCCCGCAGCTGTTCCACCACCTGGGCCTCACGCGCTCTGATATCCATATCCAAGGCAAATCCTCCCACTATTCGCTCCAAAAAGCCGGTAAGACGGCTGTTGTTAGCATATGCAGAACCCAAGCCGCTCTTTCACCCTGCCAGTATACCAAATACTGTTCCGCCGGACAAGCTTAAAAGTCAACTAGTGCTGTATTCTGTCCCTTTTTGGCGAATGCGTCACCCCGTTTTCCAGGGGTATGACATTTTTTTTGCATTTGCCCTCTTTTCTTTTTGCATTAACTGGGATATAATAAGGATGCGCGAAGGAAAACCTACAAAAACTTTGTGAAGGAGAGATTCCCATGAGCATCAAAGTTGGTATTAACGGTTTCGGACGCATTGGCCGCCTGGTGTTCCGTGCTGGTATTGTCCGCGACGACATCGAGTTTGTCGGCATCAATGATCCTTTCATGAGCCCCGATTATATGGCCTATATGCTGCGTTACGACACCATTCACGGCCGGTTCCAGGGCACCATCACCTATGATGAGACCTCCATTACCGTCAACGGCAAGAAGGTTAACTTCTACGCCAAGATGAACCCCTCCGAGATTCCCTGGGGCGAGATCGGTGCGGAGTATGTTGTGGAGTCCACCGGTCTGTTCCTGACCCAGGAGAAGGCCCAGGCTCACATCGACGCCGGCGCCAAGAAGGTTGTTATGTCCGCTCCCTCCAAGGACGCCACCCCCATGTTCGTTATGGGCGTAAACCAGGACAAGTACACCAGCGACATGACCTTCGTCTCCAACGCCTCCTGCACCACCAACTGCCTGGCTCCTATTGCCAAGGTGCTGCATGAGAACTGGGGCATCACCGACGGCCTGATGACCACCGTTCACTCCGTTACCGCTACCCAGAAGCCTGTTGACGGCCCCTCCAAGAAGGATTGGCGCGGCGGCCGTGCGGCTACCTACAATATCATCCCCTCCTCCACCGGCGCCGCCAAGGCTGTGGGCAAGGTTATCCCCGAGCTCAACGGCAAGCTGACCGGTATGTCCATGCGTGTCCCCACCCTGGATGTCTCCGTGGTCGACCTGACCGTCAACCTGGCCAAGCCCGCCAAGTATGACGAGATCTGCGCCGCCATGAAGAAGGCCTCCGAGGGTGAGCTGGCCGGCATCCTGGGCTACACCGACGAGGATGTGGTCTCCTCCGACTTCATCAGCGATCCCCACACCTCCATCTTTGACGCCAAGGCCGGCATCGCCCTCACCGATACCTTCGTGAAGGTCGTGTCTTGGTACGACAACGAGGCCGGTTACTCCAACAAGGTCGTCGACCTGATCCAGTATATGTACTCCGTGGATCACAAGGCATAAGAAATTTTATCG
>DXDX01000180.1 GCA_019115265.1 Candidatus Flavonifractor merdigallinarum
CTGGGAAACAGAAGGGTTCTTTCAATTACTGGAGGAGCTGCAGAACACCCTGAGGCACCTGGTTGGCCTGGGCCAGCATAGCCTGGGCAGACTGGATCAGGATGTTGTTCTTGGTATAGGACATCATCTCCTCCGCCACATCGGTATCGCGGATAGTGGACTCAGCGTCCTGGATGTTCTCGGTCATGACGGACAGGTTGTTGATAGTATGATCCAGACGGTTCTGGGTGGCACCCAGAGTACCACGGACATCCGAGACGTAGTTGATCGCGTCCTTGATCATATCAACTGCAGCCTGGGCACCCTTCTGGGTAGAAATGTCAACATCGCCAATCCCCAGAGCGGTTACATGGCAGTCCTCAATGGCCACCTTCAGCTGGTTGAAGTCATCGCTGGTGTCACCAATCTGGAGGCTCAGCTTGCCATCCCCACCCGTGGTGGTCTCAGAAATGGTGGCCTTGCCAGTGAGGATGCCAGCAGCAATATCATCCACTGTGGTCAATTTGGAGCCATCCGTGCCAGACTTCTGAGCCAGGGTAAGGGCCCCAGCGTTGTTCACACCGGCACTCCAGGTGGTGCTGTTGCTGTTAATGGCGTTGGCCAAATCCTTCATCTGCTGATTTACATCATCATTCACAGTCTTGACCACAACCACATCCTCACCAGCATAGTCGGCCCACTTGCTGTCATCACCAGCAGCCAGCACATAGGTCTTCCCATCAATGGAGATGGTAAAGCCGTCGTTATTGGCAGCAGTGGTAGCATCAAGCCCAAGACTTGCAGCAGTAATCACTGTGTTGGCCAGAATCTCCGCAACGCCCTTCTGACCCTGGGTAAGAACCGTAGTACCAGCATTCCAGTTGGAGCCATCAATAGAGCCGGAACCACTGGTCACGCTGACAGCCCAGTTGGCGTTAAGGGCCGCAGAGGCAGCATTCGAAACAGAGTTGGGGTCAACCGCCAACTCGAAGGTCAGCTTGCCATTCCCATCATAAGTAACATTAAAGTGCGCGGTAGTAGAGCCCGCAACATTTGCGGTGACGGATGTAGCGAAAGCAGTGGAAATCAGAGACTTAATGTCCTGAACACCATCCGTGGCAGTCACAGAGGTGATCGTCAGCGTATAGCCGCCGACGTTGATATTCATGGTCTGGCCTGCTGCAGTGACACCAGTCCACTCCAGATCGCTCAGATCCACTTCAAACTTCGTCTTGGCGGCCTCTGTCCCCTCTTTGTAAACCACAGTATTAGTACCAATATTGGTACCAGCACCAGCCAGAGCACTGGAAGTCAGAGCATTCAGAGCAGACAGGTCCGCGCTGACGGTAGTCACACTATCCGTCATAGAGCCATCCAGCAGATTGATGCCGTTGAAGTTGGCGGAGTCAGCAATACGGTTGATCTCGCTCTTCAGCTGATCAATCTCCTTCTGGAGCTGGGTACGGTCGGTCTCATTCTCATAGGTGCCGTTGGCAGACTGGTTGGCCAGCTCCACCATGCGGTTCAGCATGTCATGGACCTCGGTCAGAGCACCCTCAGCAGTCTGCACCAGGGAGATACCGTCCTTGGCGTTCTTCTGAGCGACTTCCAGGCCGGTGATCTGAGCGCGCATCTTCTCGCTGATGGCGAGGCCGGCGGCGTCGTCGCCAGCGCGGTTGATCTTGTAGCCGGAGGACAGCTTCTCCAGGTTCTTGGAGAGGGCGGAGGTGTTGGTGTTGTAGTTACGGTAGGCGTTCATCGCCATAATATTATGCTGGATTCTCATAATTCACTTGGCTCCTTCCAAATGTTATATAGCGGCGTGCCTTCGGTTCCTCCTTGGGCACTTGGGTGGTGTGCCGCCTGTTTCGTCCGCTGTGCGCACAACGGATCAAACAGTTGGCACGGGACTATTTCAACCAGTTTCGCGAAAACCGGTGGAAATCAATTTAGTTTTTTGTGCTGAGCTCTTCCTCCCACGGGGTGGGCAGCAGGCAGTTCAGCTGGGTGCGGAGCACCTTTGCCTCGTCCGCCGCCCCGCTCTGCTCCAGGTGGTCAATCACCTGCTGCATCTTACGCACCGCCCGGTCCCGGTCGTCATTCCACCGGAACACCAAATCCCGCTGGGGTTTTATCCGCTTACGGGCTGGCGGCTCCAGGCAGTTGGGGCGCTTACCCCCCTCCCGCTCCAGAACTGTTCCCCGTACAATGGGGATGTCCCGGGCGGCGTCTATCGCCACATAGGCCCTCCCACCGGCCACACGGGTGAGCTGCACCACAATGTTGCCGTTGATGGTCAGATACTCTTCCGGGAGCAGGGACAGCTTCAGCATAAAATTCTCCTTCACTTCTGCTCGGGCGCGTTCCTTCGCACCGCCTGTGTTTCATAGTCATAATATTGTGGACGCCCCAGTATCTGAGGCTTCCGGCGCGACCTCCAAAAAGCGGAGGAGGCAACCCTCTCGTTTCCCACTTGCGGTCCGGGAAACGCTGAGTGAAACGAATTTCCATTGCAATTCGCTTCAATCAACGCTCCCCGTACCGGACCTATGGGCAGTCACCGGCGTCCCGACCGGCCTCTCCTTTTTTGTGAAGGAAAAAGGAGAAAAAGAACTTTATTTAAACTCAGGTAGAGAATGTATCTCGTCAGGCACTTTTTGGGCGGCGCAGCACCTGCTGCAAGCCCGCCTCTTTGATATTCTGAGCAGCGTTGACTTCCCGCTGGTGAACTGCCCCGCAGGCGGGACAGGTCCAGCTCTTCTGTCGGTAGCTCACGCCCTCCGGCATCTGGTAGCCGCAACTGCTGCACTGGCTGGAAGTGGGGGTATACCGGTCCACCACCAGAAGGGATTTGCCCTGCCGCTCCAGCTTGTAGGCCAGGCAGATGCGGAACATGCCAAATCCGGGTTCCAATCCATTGGCCAGTTTTATCGCCTGATTGATCTCCAGCAGCGAATCGTCCCTCACACACACGGCATCCCAGGCGTTGGCTATCCGCCGGGATTCTTTGTGAATGAAGTCCTCCCGCTGATTGGCAATGTGCTCATGGAGCAGGCGGTATTTTTGTACCGCTTCCTCATAGTTCCGGGAACCCGGCACCATGCGGGCTATTTTTTGTTGGAGCTTGCCCAGCTTCTCCAAGGAAGCTCTCAGCCAGTGGGGCGGGTCTGGTATCGCGCCGTTGTCCGCCACATAGAAGTGGGCCATGGAATATTTCAGTCCGATGGTACGCTCCGGGGTGGGGCGCACCATCTCCGGCGTCTTGGCCGGATATTGGAAGAGAATGCTGCAAAAGTATTTGCCGGTTGGGGTCCTGCTGACGGTAATCCGCCGCAGCTTCCACCCGTTCCGGGGGCGGCGGGGAAACACAGCCTTCACAATGCCCGCCTTGGTCATCCGTATCCCATCGTCTGTCAGGTAGATGGTGGGACCGGAGTCAAAGACATGATTGCTGGCGGTAAACGAATCCCGCGCGTTCTTTTTGCGCTTGAAACGGGGATATCCAAAGTGTTCCGGGTCCTTGAAAAACACCCGAAACGCCTGGCTGAGCTTGTTGTGCTCCTGAATGAGCGCCTGATTGTCCACCTCTTTTAAAAAGGGGGCGCCCGCCTTGTATTTGGCCGGGGTGGGAATGAAATGGGTTCCCGTCTCGCTGTAAAACCGCTGCTCATCGGAGAGCATTTGGTTCCAGAGGTAGCGGCAGCAGCCAAAGGTCTTTTCAAACAGCTCTGCCTGCTCCGGGGTGGGATAGAGCCGGGCTTTGATGGTGGTATACAGGAGCCGCTTTCCTTCCCCGGCGCACTGGTGTTTGAGTCGTCCAGCCATCCCGCTCACCTCCATGTCGATTCCTTGCGGCGTTTGTCGAAGCCGTGACAAAAAGTATGAATTTTGTCACATACCTGAGAGGTATCTCTCTTAACCCATCCAGTAACTTTATCGGCCAGATTTTCGGGAAGTTAAGCCTTTTGAGCGAATTATTTTGACTCCATATTTTTGTCACAAATTTTATACTTTATGTCACAAAACACCCGCCTTATTTTTTCATTTGTAAAGGCGAATGGGATTCCAGCTGACGCTGAAATCCCATTCTCGCTCTGTTTACGCTCTAAAGTTGTCCTGGATAGGGGCTGGCGCACACCAGTTTGGCGTGGCGCAGGAAGGTCTGATAGGAAATCCCCAGCTGCTTGGAGGCAGTCCGGGAGGAAATCTCCCCTTTTTTCCACAAATTGGCCAGAGGATAAAAGTCCTCCGGCAGCTCAATGGGTCTGCGGCCAAACTTGATTCCCCGCTCCTTGGCGGCCGCAATTCCCTCCGCCTGACGCTGTCGGATGTTGGCCCGCTCTGTCTCCGCCACATAGCTGAGGAGCTGGAGGACAATGTCGGCAATCAGCCGCCCAGTGAGGTCCCGCCCCTCTCGGGTATCCAGCAGGGGCATGTCCAGCACCACAATGGCCGCCCCCTTGGTCTTGGTCAAATCCGCCCACTGTTCCAAAATCTCCCCGTAGTTGCGGCCCAGCCGGTCAATGCTCTTGATGACCAGCACATCTCCCGGCTGGAGCCGCCGCACCAGCGCCTGATAGAGGGGCCGCTGGAAGTCCTTTCCCGACAGCTTTTCCACCACGATACACTCCTCTTCCACACCAAAGGCACGCATCGCTGCCAATTGGCGCGCTTCGTTCTGATCTCGAGTGGACACCCGAACATAACCGTACACCTGACCCATACAGCATTCCTCCTATTGGTTAAAAAAGGATATCACTTCTATTCTAACCAAAGGAGCCGCAGCAGAATGCAAAAAGCGCTTTTTGTCGAAATATGAATTTCGGCAAAAAGCGATTTTATCTATTTCGGGGAAATCAGACTCCAGTCCGCCTGCATAAAAACGCTTCAGATGTGGAAACTATTGGAATCAAAGGAGGCGAATCTCCCATGGAGCTGGAAGTCCACAACGTCCAGAAGCAGGTCCACATCTGGCTGACCAACGCGGAAAAGCAAAACCCCGCAGTCGAGACGGAGCTGAAGCGGCTGTATCAGGTCTATCGAGAGAAGCAATATCTGGTAGCTGTGTTTCTCTCTGGCAGTCAGGAGCTGCGGCAGGGGATGCGGGACCTGTTGGCTTACAACAAAAAGCGCTGCGCTCAGCTGGCCGTTCAGCGCCAGCGGGTGTAGATTGCGGCGCCCCAGTCCCCTCTTGCCAACAGCGCCGCCCTTGTGTACAATGTTATCTGCAATATGCAGACAAAAAGGTGATTTGATTGACAGAGCGCTTTTCCATTGTAGGCTACGCCCGTATCTCGGTGGATGACGAGCTGGACCGGGATAACGTGTCCATCGAAAACCAGAAGGCCATCATCCAGGACTTTGTGGCCCACAAATTCCCCGCCAGCACCCTGGAATTCTATGAGGACCGGGACCGCTCGGGGTACACCTTCGAACAGCGGGAGGGCTACCAGGCCATGCGCCGGGGGCTGATGGCCCACCAGTATGACATCCTCATTGTGAAGGACTTCTCCCGTTTCTCCCGGCGCAACAGCCGGGGGCTGGTGGAGCTGGAGGATTTGCGGGACGCCGGGGTACGCATCATCTCCATTGGGGACAACATCGACTTTCCCAACGACGATGACTGGCTGAAAATCCAGTTTCAGTTCCTCATCAACGAGATGCCCGTCACCGACACCAGCAAAAAGGTCCGCTCAGTGGTGCGCCGCCGCCAGCAGGACGGCCAGTGGCTGTGCGCCGCCCCCTACGGCTATCTGCTGAACAAGCAGAAGCAGTTTGAAGTGGTCCCCACCGAGGCGGAAATTGTACGGCAGATTTTTACCTTATATAATGACGGCTGGGGATACAAAAAGATTGCCAACTATCTGACCGATCAGGGAGTTCCCACCCCCCGCATGTCGGAGCAGATGCGCCGGGAGGCCGCCGGGGAGGACTGCCGCCGCAGCGTCAAGCAGGCCTGGGCCATTGTCACCATCCAGGGGATTCTGGACAATGACTTCTACATCGGCACCCTCCGCCAGGGCAAGTACACCCGGGCCAAAATCAACGGCAAAGACGTCAAGCGGGACGTGCTGGAGCAGGTGGTCCTGGAAAACCACCACCAGCCCATTGTGGACTACCGCACCTTTGCCACCACCCGGGCGCTGCGGGAACAGCGCACCCGCTCCCACTATCGGGGCCAGAAGAAAAACGACAATGTGTACTCCGGCTTTCTGGTGTGCGGGGACTGCGGCTCCCCCATGTTTGCCATGAGCCGCAGTGATTTAAAGCCGGCCTACACCTGCGGCACCTATCACCGCCGGGGGCGGGCGGGCTGCACCAGCCACCACATCCGGGTAGACAAGCTGGATGAGCTGATGAAAACCTATCTCCAGCGGGTGAAGGAGCGCTCCGCCGCCATGCTGGAGCAGCTCAACGCCGATTTGAACCGGGAGACGGAGGATGTGGCGGAGACGGAGCGCTCCGCCGCCCATCTGGCGGATATTCTGGACCAGCTCCAGGAAGAATTGAAGGCCACCAAGCGCCAGCGGGTGCGGGACCTGATGCGCCACCCGGAGCAGGAGGAACTGCTGGAGGAGACCTATGACGAGCTGGAGTCCGACCTGCTACACCGCATAGAGGGCATCCAGAATCAGCTCCAGATGGCCGCCGACAAGCGCAACACCATCCTCCAGGTAAACCGGGTGGCCAAAACCGCCCTGGAGGTCTTTGAGGATGTGCTCCAAAAGGACCATCTGGACCGGCAGGACCTCCATTTGCTGCTGGAGCAAATCAAGGTGTATGAGGACCATCTGGAAATCCAGCTGAAGGCGGACATCGACCATCTGCTGCGCTGCGGCGGGCTGCCCCAGGGGCAGGAGGACGCGGTGGCCGCCCTGGCCCCCACCGGGGAGGACCCGGTAAATTTTAAGGATGGCGTGGAACCGCACACATCCGTCACCCTTGTTCAGACGTCCAGCAGGCGCCCGAATAAGGTGTTCCATGCCAACGTTATCAGTGACGGCGACCCGCTGGAGATTTACACCGATAAAGACGGCGAGGTCATTTTCAAAAAATACTCTCTGATGGGCGGTATCGGGGACTTTGCCGGCCAGATCTGCGAGGCTCTCAACAAAACCACCGGCCACACGGCAATCGTCACCGACCGGGACTCCTGTCTGGCCGCGGCGGGCAGCGGGCGGCGGGAGCTGAGCGACAAGCGCATCTCCGCCGCGCTGGAGCAAATTCTGGACGACCGGAGCATCTACCAGCACACCGCCGGTCAGACGCCCCTTCTCGTCTGCGAGGAGAACAGCCGCTATTTTGTCTCCTGCGCGGCCCCCATTCTGTCGGAGGGCGATGTGCTGGGCTGCGTTCTCTTTGCCGGCGGCGAAGAGGAGCTGTCCACCGGCGAGACGGAATACAAAATTCTTCAGACCATCTCCGGTTTTTTGGGCCGGCACATGGAGAGCTGAGCGCACAAAGGCCGGACGGCCCCCCTTTTCAGGACCGTCCGGCCTTCCTATGCCGTCTGCGGCGCATCCCCGCCCGCAAGTTCCCCCTGCCCCAGCCGCCGGGAGAATAGGTACAAAACCGCTGTCACCGCCGCCACCGCCCGTGTGGGGTGCTCCTCCAGCCACGGCCCGTACTTCTCCCAGAGCGGAATGGGGTGCTCCCGGCACCAGGCCACGCCGCCATAGCAGATGGCCGTGGCCAGCAGCACACACAGCACCAGGCGCAGGGCGTCGTCGCTTTCTCTGGCCATACATCCGCCCCCTTCCCCACAGTATAGGATAGAAGGGCGCAAAATATGAGCGGCTGTTCCAGTGGGGAACAGCCGCTCATCATGCTCAGCGGAATTTGGGCAGCATGGCCGCACCGATGATGCCCGCGTCGTTGCCCAGCTGGGCCCGCATAAGGCGGGTGCGGTGGGTGTTGTTGCGGGCGTAGTCCTCCCGGTTGAGGATGTAGCGCACCGGGGCCATCAGCGTCTCCCCCTGGTTGGAGAGGCCGCCGCCGATGCAGAATACCTCCGGCTGGAAGATGTTCACCAGACTGGCCACCCCGCAGCCCAGATACTCCACATACTCGTCAATGACGGCCCCCGCCGTGGCGTCTCCGGTGGCCGCCCCGTCAAAGGGCACCCGGCCATTGACCTTTTCCAAATCGCCGTCCACCAGCTTCCACAGCACCGAATCGGGGTTGGCCTGCATCATCTCCCGGGTGCGCCGCACCAGCGCGGTGGCAGAGCAGTAGGCCTCAAAGCAGCCCTTCCGCCCGCAGGTACAGGGCCGCCCGCCGTGCTCCAGCACAAAGTGCCCCACCTCCATACCGGCGTAGTTGAAGCCGGTGTACAGCTTGCCGTTGAACACCCCGCCGCCGCCGACGCCGGTGCCCAGGGTAATGGCCACCATGGACTGACTGCCCTTGCCCGCACCGGCGGCATACTCTCCCAGCGCGGCGGCATTGGCGTCATTTTCCATATAAATGGGGTGCTCCTCCCCCAGTTGCTCCCGCAGCAGGGCGGCCAGCGGCACATTCTGGAAGTCCAGATTGCTCCAATACTGGATAACCCCCCGCTCGGGGTCAATGGTGCCCGGGGAGCCGATGCCCACAGAGGCCGCATCTTTCAGTGCCAGACCTGCGTCCCCCGCGGCGGCCCGAGCCGCGGCCGCCATGGTCTCCGCCACGGCCTGCGCCCCCGTGCGGGGAGTGGGAATGCTGGCCCGGCCCAGAATTTCGCCTGCCTCACTGACCGCGGCGGCGGCGATGTTGGTACCGCCCAAGTCGATGCCCAAATAATACATATGAAAACCCCATTTCTGCGCCCCAGAGGAGCGGCCAATCTCTGGCATTTATTATAATGTGTATGGAACAAAGCTGCAAGCCTTGAAAGCCAAAGCTTACAAGGCTTGCAGCTTTGTTCCAGTGCAAGGAGTTTTGAGAAAAATTTTAAAACTCCTTGCACTTTTCATTAGGGCGTATGCCCTAATGAAAATACACATTGTAACAATGTCTAAATGCTTTTCAAATGGCTCATTTGAGCCATTTGAAAAGCATTGTGGGGCTATCATGCCCCACCCATAAACCGCACAGCGGTTTATGGAACAGACATTATGGTATCACACTTCCCGCCGACACAAAAGGGGTTCTTCTACGGCTGCGTCATGGGAACGGCGCAGTTTAGAAAGGAGCTATCCTCCCGGGCTCGCCCCCGCAGGTGCACAGCCAGCGTGACACAGCCGCTGATGAGGAGGAAAGCGTAAAAGCTGATGCCCCGGCTGACCAGCATGGCCGGTGTGGCCAGAGCCGCCCCAAAGAGGGGGGTAAAGGCGGTGACAAAGCCGCCCTCCGCCGGGCCCACCGCACCGGGCAGCGGCAGGGCGGACACCGCCAGCGTCACCACCGCCTGGGTGCCCAAAAAGACGGGCAGGCTGTAAGCGTCCAGCCCAAAGGCCCGATAGACCACAAAGGGCACGGTGAAAAGGGCGGTGAGCTGGAGGGTGCTCAGCCCCAGGAGCGCCGGGAAGAGGCCGGGATTGCGCTTGAGACAGGCCGCACCGGCGGCGTACTCCTCCATCTGGTGCTGCAGACGGGGCAGCATCTTCTCCCGCAGGCCCTTCAGCCCCAGGCGGCCCAAGAGGTTCAGCACCCCCACCGCCACCCGCCGGGCCAGTCCCGGCAGAAAGAGGAAGGAGAGCATCCCCACCGTCAACACGGTCATCACAGCGCCGCCGTAGAGGACCAGCAGCCCCATCCCGGTCCCCATCCCCTGCCGCAGGCCGGGAAGGGCCAGCCAGGCGGTGAGGGCGTAGCCCAGCAGCGTCACCTGATAGCAGACGGCGATGAGCAGCATATTGAGCGCCCCGTGGGCGGCGCTCACCCCGTCTTTTGCCATACAGTAGACCTGGGCGGGCTGTCCGCCGGTGGCCGAGGGGGTAATAGAGCTGACATAAAAGCCCACAAAGGAGTACCCCAGACACCGGCGGTATGGATTGCGGTAGCCCATCCGTCCCAAAATGAGGCGGGTCTCCATGGCCTCACAGCCCACAAAGAGGAGCATCAGCCCAAGACCGGCCGCCACATACCCCGGTTTCACCTGCCCCAGCACCCCCGCCAAGGCGGAGAGGGGCTGGTCCCGCAGGAGGAAAAAACCGGTAATCCCCATCAGGGCCAGCAGCAGCCCAGTCCCCAACAGCTGTTTCCGTCCACTCATACCTTACTTTCCCCGCTTTCCCGCCGTCAGACGGCGCACTGCCACCGCACAGGCCGCCAGTGCACCACTTACCAGAAACACACGGCCCAGCCAGTTCATCTTCTTCTCGCTCATACCCTCACCCCCTCCGCTTTGTTCTGCGTCAGGGCGGCCAGCAGGCGGGACACGCTCTCCGCCTCCAGCTGACTCTTGGCCTTGTGCATCCGTGCGCGCATGTCCTCCAGCGCCTTGTCGTCATAAATCAAATCCCGGATGTCCTCCAGGCATTGCTCCGGCTCCTTGGCCGCCGCCCGGCCCAGTCCCTCCCGCAGGAGGAATTGGGCGTTGTTCTTCTCCTGCTGGAGGAAGGGCTCCCACAGGAGGAGGGGCAGCTCGGCAAAAATGCTCTCAAAGACGGTGATGCCGCCGGGCTTGGTGAGCATCACATCCGCCTGAGCCATGTAGTCCCACACCCGGTCGGTGAAGGGCACCACTTCAATGTGGGGATAGCGCCCGTTCAGGCGGCGGAAGAGCCGCTGGTTGTTCCCCGTCAGAATGGTCACCTCCACCCCCGGCAGGGCGTTGAGGGCCTCATAGAAGCTCTCCCGCCGGGGCAGCAAACCCAGACCGCCCCCCATAATGAGCAGGCGGCGGGTACTTCCCCCCTGGTGGCGGCTCAGGCGGCGGAACTCCTCCTTTACTGGAATGCCGGTAACCAGAATGCGGCTCTCCTCCACCCCCTTGGCCATGAGGCGGCGGCGAATTTCGGGGCTGCCAACCAGATAGCAGTCGGTGCTCTGATGAATCCACTCGTTGTGTGTGGAGAGGTCGGTCACACAGGTGATGAGGGGCAGGTCGCTCCCCTGCTCCTCCTTCCACCGGGCGGTGAGACCGGCACAGATGGGGTGGGTGGCGATGACCGCGTCCGGCGCCTCTTCCTCCAGAAGGGTGTCCAGCTTGTCCAGCATGGGCCGGTCCAGCGGAGAATTAAGGTCGGTGGGCAGGTGCTCTGTCACCCGGTAATAGGTGTTGAAAAGGCCGCTTCCATAGGTCACCAACAGGTGAAAGGCCTTGTACAGGGCCTCTGAGCGATTGGGCATGGCGTAGGCAAACAGGTCACACACCTTCACCTGTGCCCGGGGCAGCGTCCGGGTGAGCTGCTGGCACAGGGATTGAGAAGCCGACCAGTGTCCCATGCCGAACCGTCCGGTCAAAATCAAGATTTTCATGCTGCTCCCTCCTTTTCGTTGTGCCACCAGTATAGCGCCCCAAGTTTAAATCTCCCTTTCCGAAATCTAGAGTTTTTCTTAAGATGGCTTTAAATTATTCTGGAGAACCGCTTTTTTGTCCGGTTTACACACCAAAAGAGGGGCTATCTTGCACACTTCCCCCTCATATGGTACACTTTCCGCACAAGGAGGGATTGCATATATGAAAGCTAGTGCCATTCAGGGACCCACCACCATCGGCGTCTTTTCCGCCTCTTCTCCCATCTCGGCCACCGTCCCGGTACGCTATGAGCGGGGAAAACACTTCCTGGAGGGGAAAGGTTACACCGTTCAAAACGGGCTGCTCTATGGAAAACAAGACGGTTACCGTTCGGGAAGCATCCAGGATCGCGCCCGGGAGTTCAACGAGCTTCTCTATCAAGAGGATGTTCCCATTCTGATGGCCTCCATTGGGGGCATGAATACCAACTCCATTCTGCCTTACCTGGACTATGAGTATCTGAAACAGCATCCAAAAATCATTGTGGGGTATTCCGATAGCACCGCTTTGCTGCTGGCCATCTACGCCAAAACCGGACTGGTCACCTTTTATGGCCCCGCTCTGGCCGCCTCCTTTGGGGAATTTCCGCCCTTTGTGGATTGGACCTTTGCGCGGTTTGAGGAGATGATAACGGGCAGTATCGCCATTCCCCACCGTCTGGAACAGCCGGCGGTGTGGACAGACGAATTTATCCCCTGGGACCAGCAGAACCACAGTAAAACCGCCCACGCCAACGAGTGGGTCTGTGTCCAGCCGGGGGTCTGTCAGGGGCGGCTTATCGGGGGAAATCTAAATACCATGGAGGGCATCTTCGGTACCCCATACATGCCCAAGCTGCAAAAAGGCGATATTCTCCTGCTGGAGGACTCCCTCAAGGACGCCAGCACCATCGAGCGCTCCTTCTCCCTCTTGAAGCTGGCCGGGGTATTTGATATTGTTTCCGGCATCATTTTGGGGAAACACGAACAATTTGACGACTGCGGAACCGGTCGGGCCCCCTATGAAATTTTGCTGGAGGTGATAGGCGATTGCCCCATTCCCATCCTGGCCCAATTTGACTGCTGCCACACCCACCCCATGCTCACCCTGCCCATCGGGTGCTGTGTGCAGCTGGACGCCACCAATCGGACCGTCACCCTTCTGGAAGCCCCTGTGGCATTTCTTTCTTAAATTTATTTTCAAGACTATGCAGCCAGCATATTGTATTGCCGTGAAAAATGCTATAAGATAGAGCTGTTACAGGGAGAAAAATTGGTGTTTTCTCCCGAAATACCGTACAGCATTCCGTTTTGGGGCGGGATCGGCTGTACGATTCTGTTAGGGAGGGAACCTTATGAAAAAATGGATCGCATGTATGCTGGCGCTGGTTTTAGTGCTGGCCTGTCTGCCGGTTGGCACATTGGCCGCCGGCGGCGTCTGTGCGATGTGTGACGGCACTGGCCGGTGCACATCCAGCTCCTGCAACAACGGACGGTGTACCTACTGCAACGGCACCGGCAAGGACGAATGTACCAAATGCCACGGCAGCGGCCTGTGTGTCCGCTGCGATGGACGGGGCGGCTGGAACGAGGGCCTGCGCTGGAAAAAGTGCTACTCTTGCAGCGGTATGGGCCGGTGCACCCGCTGTTCCGGCATGGGCGGCAGCCGCTGCATCTTCTGCGGCGCCACAGGTGACTGCCGCATCTGCTTCGGCAAGGGGTACTGCCCCCTCTGCAAGGGTACCGGAAAGCTGGGCGGCAATGGCAGCGGCACCTCTACCCAGCCCACTCAGCCTCCTCAGCCCACCCCCACGCCGGTAAAGACCTTCACCGTCACCTTCTCCAGCAACGGCGGCAGCGGCACCATGGCCAATCAGACGGCCACCAACACCAGCCGCTTTACCCTTCCCACCTGTACCTTCACCCCGCCGGCGGGCCAGTACTTTAAGGCCTGGTCCATCAACGGCAACCAGTTCCCAGAGGGACAGCCGGTCACCCTGTGGACAGACACCACCATTCAGGCGGTCTGGCAGAATCTCCCCAGCTCCGGCTTCCGCGATGTGCCGGATGGGGTGTGGTTCACTCAGCCGGTAATCTGGGCGGTAAACAACGGCATCACCAGCGGCACTGGCACCAACACCTTCTCCCCCAATCAAATCTGCACCGTAGCGCAGATTCTGACCCTGCTGGCCAAGGCGTATGACGCGCCCAAGCCCGCTATCGCCAATCCCTTCTCCGATGTTTCCCAGAACAGCTACTATTATGACTCGGTCCTGTGGGCCTATCAGCAGGGGATTGTCTCCGGCTCCACCCTGGGCCCCGACCAGAACTGCACCCGCTCCATGGTAGTCACCTACCTCTGGAAGGCAGCGGGCAGCCCCACTCCCCAGAGCACCGCCAGCTTTACCGATGTGCCTGCCACCGCACCCTATGCACAGGCAGTCTCTTGGGCAGTGGAGCAGGGCATCACCTCCGGCACCAGCGCCACCGCCTTCTCCCCCGACAAGACCTGCACCCGGGCGGAAATTGTGATGTTCCTCTACCGCAGTCTGAACGGCGCCAGCCGCTGATTGCGCCAAATTCACCCCATAAGATGCAAAAACGCGGCGGAGAAGCTCAACTTCTCCGCCGCGTTTTTCCTTATCTCAGCGATATTGGGTTTCTCCGGTGAGCGCCTGAATGAGGGCGCTCGCCTGGGGATACTGTCTGAGCAGCTCTTCCGGGTGCTCCGCGTGCTCATAGTCCGCCGCGTCAAAGGCGGGGCTCATGGTGGTGCCCATCAGGGCATAGCGCCCGCCCGCCGCCAGATGGGAGCCCTGCCAGGTGCCCGCTGGCACCACATGCTGGACCTCCTGCCCGGCGCAGATGTCCCGCCCCAGAAGGGTGACACGGGACGATCCGTCCGGCAGCAGTTCCAGCAGCTCCACCGGGTCCCCGTCATAGAAGTGGTAGACCTCATCGGTGGGCAGCCGGTGCAGGTGGGAGTACCCCTTGCCGGTGAGCATGAAGTAGATGGCCGAGCCCATATCCTTCCCATCCACCTTGGCCGGTGAGCGGTAGGTGGAACGGAAGAGTCCCCCCTCCTGCTCCAGCGGCTCCAACCCCAAAATTTGAATGATTTGCTCTGCTTTGTCCATCTCTCAGACCTCCACCCAGCCGTTGTCCCGCTCGGCGCTGCGCTGGACCGCCCGGCACAGGCGGGTCAGGCGGCTGCCGTCCTCAAAGGTGGGAAAGCCCGCATCGTTGGCGGGAATGGCCAGCCCCAGCGCGGCATAGTAGTTGGTGGCCAGTGTCATGAAGGTATCGGAAAAACCGTTGGTCCCAAAGGGATAGAGAGTGGTGTGGACGCCGCTCTCCTTGGAGGCGTCGTGGAGGGCGGTGCTGTACTCGCTGTCCCACCACACCGTCTCCCGGGCGCCGGTCACCTCCATGGTCAGGTGGTTGGTGCGGCCATGGGAGACCTCGGAGAGCACCGTGGAGCCAATAGCCCCGTTGTCCATCTGGAACTGGATGAGGGCGCTGTCCTCCGAGTTCACCGTGACCCGCTGGGGCTCTCCGCCCTTGGGCATATCCATCATGCCGTCCTGGAGCGCCCGCTCCCGGCAGAAGCGGCCAAAGACCGCCTGGAGCTTGACAATCCGCCGCCCGGTAAGGTATTCCGCCAAATCCAGCCAGTGGGTACCAATCTCCGTCACCGCCCGCATGGAGCCAGCCAGCGCCTCATTGTACCGCCAGCCAAAGGGGGCGGGGAAGGCGTGAAACTCCTGCAAATAATTCCCATGGACCAGATACACCGGTCCAAACTCCTCTGCGGCGACGCGGCGTTTGGCATCCTGACAGGCGGGGTGATAGCGCACATTCAGGTTGACTGCGCAGGCGAGGTTTCGCTCCCGGGCCAGCCGGGCCAGATCCTCCGCCTCCGCCGGGTCAAAGCACAGCGGCTTTTCGCACAGCACATGCTTGTCATGCTGAAGAAGGAATTTCACCATCTCATAGTGGAGGCTGGGCGGGGTACACACATGCACAGAGCAGATTTCCTCGTCCAGCAGCGCCGCCTGGTCGGTGGACCACTTGGGAATTCCCCACTTCTGGGCAAATGCCCTGGCCGCTCCCTCATTGATATCCACTGCCACCCGGATGGGGATGCCGTTGGATTTCAGGGCCACCGCATGCATATTTGCAATGTAGCCCGTTCCCCAAATTGCCGCCTGTTGTTCCATGCCGCTCTCGCGCTCCTTTCTGTCTCACGGCCTATCAGCCGTTCTCCTGTGTTCCAATATGGACTTGAATGTGATAGTTCCGGCACCGGTCCAGAAACTCCTGACGCGCCGCCTCAGGCGGGTCGGTGATAAGGTGGTGGATGGCCTGGATGGGGGCCACCTGGTAGAACGCCCGGGTATCCAGCTTGGTCTGGTCCATCAGCAGATAGCGCTCCGCCGCCGCCTGGAGAAAGGCCCGCTTGACCTCCCCCTCCTCCACTGTCACATCGGTGAGGCCGTGGACCTCGTCCAGCGCCTTGGAGGAACAGAAGAGCTTGTCGGCGTTGTACCGTCTCACCTGCTCCACCACCTCATACCCGGTCAGGGAACCGGAGGACTTGCGCAGCCGCCCGCCCAGCAGAATGACATCCACCGTCTTGCTCCCGGCAAAGCCCATGGCCACATCCACCTGATTGGTGATAACGGTGATGCGCCGTGTCAGCAGATGCTGCACCATATAGCGGGTGGTGGTGCTGGCGTCCAGCAGAATAATGTCCCCATCCTCCACAAAGCGGGCGGCATAGGCCCCAATCTGCTCCTTGGCCTGACGGTTTTCCAACATTCGCCGGTTCTGATGCAACTCCCGCTTCTGGGGCGGAAGGCGTCTGGCCCCGCCGTGGACCCGGATCAGGTGCCCCTCCCCCTCCAGCCGCCGCAAATCCCGCCGCACGGTCATTTCTGACACCTCCAGCGCGGCGGTGAGCTGGGCAATGGGGATAAATTCCTGGGTCAGCAGACAGTTGCAGATGTACTCCCGGCGCTGTGAGAAGGTGTATTTCTCCGCGATACCGGCCAAACGGTCCCCCTCCTTTTTCATCCATCCAGAGATTTACGTTTGAATCAAACATCATACGTTTGATTCAACCATTTCTGACATAAGGGTATCATTTCCCGCCTGTTTTGTCAATGCGCGCCCCTCTCC
>DXDX01000181.1 GCA_019115265.1 Candidatus Flavonifractor merdigallinarum
CACCCCATCACCCTCACCCCGGATACCGGAGCGGCTCCTGATGCGGCCATATCGTTACGATTTTGCAGGCAAACGCATGGTCTGGCGCACATTGTGGGCATAGATGACACGGGTACGATGTGGCAGGGTTGCCGCTTCGGCTGACGCTCCGGCGGGCCGGAACGGGATGGGCAGGACAGCCAATCAGGGCATAAAAAGAGGGCCCCGGATTGCTCCAGGACCCTTAAAAATACTATGTGACAGCGTGTGTCTGCCGTGCCAGGATTGGTGCGACAGACGGCGCGTTTTTCAATCAATTATCACACTTGTAGCCGAAGTTGTGGATGAGGTTCAGGTTGTCCCGCCAGTTCTCCTTCACCTTCACCCAGGTCTGGAGGTAGATTTTTGTGCCCATGAAGCGCTCCATGTCCTGCCGGGCCAGGGTGGAGATTTTCTTGAGCATACTCCCCCCCTTGCCGATGATAATGCCCTTGTGGCTCTCCTTCTCGCAGTAGATGGTGGCGTCAATCTCAATGACCTCGTCCCGCTCCCGCTCCACAAAGCGCACCAGCTCCACAGCGGTGCCGTGGGGAATCTCCTTGTCCAGACAGAGCAGCAGCTTCTCCCGCAAAATCTCGGCGCACACCTGCCGCTCGGGCTGGTCGGTGACCATATCGTCGGGGAAGAGCTGAGGGCCTTCGGGCAGGAACTCCTCCAGCACCTTCAGGATTTCTTCCACGCCCTCCCCCTTCTTGGCGGAGAGGGGCAGAATGGCGTTGAAGTCGTGGGCGGCGCCGTAGGTCTGCATGACGGCCAGCAGGGCCTCCTTCTCTACGGTGTCCATCTTGTTGATGAGGAGGAGGGACGGCACCCCCAGCGCCTTGATGCGGGCAATCAGCTCCTCCTCCGGGCCGCCGATGTGGGGGATGGGTTCCACAATGAGGCACACTGCGTCCACATCGGCCACGCTGTCCTTGACCACCTTCACCATATAGTCTCCCAGCTTGGTCCGCGCCCGGTGGAGGCCCGGCGTGTCCAAAAAGACAAACTGACTCTCCCCCCGGTTGACCACCGCGCAGATCCGGTTGCGGGTGGTCTGGGGCTTGTTGGAGACAATGGCGATCTTCTCCCCCACCAGGGCGTTGGTCAGGGTGGATTTGCCCACATTGGGCCGCCCCACCAGGGCAATCATACCAGATTTTTTAATTTCCATAGGTCATCCTCAACTTTCTTGAGCGATTTTGTTTGATACAGGGCGGTTATACACCCTGATAGTACAGATCGCACCACTGCTCCTGCACGTCCCACCAGCCGCCGTCCTCCAGCGGGTAGGTCTGGCGGAAGACCTGGGTCAGGGCGCCGTCCCTCCGGTCCTCCACGGTCACGGTCAGGGTATCCTCCCCGCCCGCCTCCGCCGGCTCCACGCTGGTCTCCACCCGGCGGATCAGGGTCAGCTGGCCGTCCATCCACTGGTAAAAGGTGTGCTCACCGGCTGCGCCGGCCCAGCCAGCCCGGGCGTAGCCGGAGACGATCCCATTCGCCGCGTCAAACTGGGGCGCGGAGATCTCCGACAGGGCGGGCTCCTCCGCAAACGTTCCCTGTGCCTCGTCCCACAGCCAGAAGTTCCAATACTGCGGCTGGTTGCCCTGGAAGCGAACACACCCAAAGTCGGGATACCCGTCAAAGTTGGCGTCCACCACCTCGCTCTGACCAAAGACATAGAGCTCGATTTCCTGCTCCATGGTCTGGAGGGGTGCGGACAGGTCGGCGGGGTTCCAGATGGAGATGGCCGATTTCTCCTCTTCCACATGGTTCAGAGTGACCCAGAAGTCCCCCACAGAAAAGGCTCTGTGGTTCTCATCGGCCAGCCACCGGACCGCCATTTGCTCCGGGGTGTCCGCAGCCGGCGCTGTGGGGGTGGGCTCTGTCTCCTGCGCAGTACAGCCGCACAGCAACACGCTTAGCCCCAAAGCGCCCCACAACCGTCTCTTATCCATGGTCCCCCTCCCGGGTAATCCCCAGCGCGCCCAGAATGGCCTCTTCCCGCGCGCGCATCTGCCGCTTCTGGGGGCCCTCGTCCAGATGGTCATACCCCAGCAGGTGGAGCACCGAGTGGACCGCCAGATAGCACAGCTCCCGGCGCTCACTGTGGCCGAATTCCGCCGCCTGGGCCTTGATGTGGTCCACCGAGAGGACCATGTCCCCCAAAGGCAGCAGGCCGCTGCCGGGGTCCACAAGGCCGGTATCCTCCGCTGTGGGCGGCTCCCCGGGGGTCCATTCAAACATGGGAAAGGAGAGCACGTCGGTGGCCCGGTCCACGTCCCGCTGTTCCCGGTTGATCTGGTGGATGCCGTCGTCGTCGGTAAAAAGCACATCCACTTCACAGGGCAATTCCACCCCTTCCGCCGCCAGGGCCGCGGGAATCACCTCCCGCAAAGCGTCGGCAAAGGGCTCCACACCCTCCACCTCGGTCTCAATGATGATCTGGTGCTCCATACGGCTGCTCCTTTCTCTGGTCTGGGAAAAACAAAACGCCGCCGTGAACGATGCAGCGTTCACGGCGGCGGTGGTCGGAGTGCCGGGATTCGAACCCGGGGCCTCTTGGACCCGAACCAAGCGCGATACCAAACTTCGCCACACCCCGATAGGACAGTTTCTTATTATAAGCGCCCTTTCCCCATTTGTCAAGCCTCTTGGACAAATCTTTCCTCCCCGTCCGCCCCACATGGACGAACGCCCACTGTCTCACCGCTGTATTTTTACATGGTAAAAAACTTGGGAATATTATTGACATTTTCGACAGAACCATATATAGTTGTGTCGTTCGAAGAGGCGTACCCAACCGCCATTGGGTGCGCCTTCTATTTCTCAGTAGGAAATGGGGGAGGATACATGGCTAAGGAGCTGATCCGTCTTTCGGACTGTTTTGTCCAGTTCGATGACGACATCATCTTGGATCATATCAATCTCTATATCAACGACAAGGAATTTCTGACACTTCTGGGCCCCAGCGGCTGCGGGAAAACCACCACATTGCGCCTCATTGGAGGGTTTTTGAAACCGACCTCCGGCGAGGTGCTTTTTGACGGTGAGCGCATCAACGACGTGCCCCCCCACAAGCGGGCGGTCAACACCGTTTTTCAGAAGTACGCGCTGTTTCCCCACCTGAATGTCTTTGAAAATATCGCCTTCGGCCTGCGCATCCCCCAGAGCATTCCGGGGGAAAACGGCCGCAAGAAAAAGCACAAGCTGCCGGAGTCGGAGATCCAGCAGCGGGTGATGGAGATGCTGGAGATTGTCAACCTGAAGGGCTTTGAAAAGCGATCCATCTCCTCCCTCTCCGGCGGGCAGCAGCAGCGGGTGGCCATCGCCCGGGCGCTGGTGAACCAGCCCAAGGTGCTGCTGCTGGACGAGCCTCTGGGCGCGCTGGACATGCGCCTGCGCAAGGACATGCAGAATGAGCTCAAGCGCATCCAGCAGACCATGGGCATCACCTTTATCTATGTTACCCACGACCAGGAAGAGGCTTTGGCCATGTCCGACACCGTGGTGGTGATGGACGGGGGCAAAATCCAGCAGATTGGCACCCCCGAGGACATCTACAACGAACCCAAGAACGCCTTTGTGGCCGACTTCATCGGCGAGTCCAACATCATTGACGGCATCATGCGCGCCGACGGCGTGGTGGAGATCTTCAACCGGAAATTCCAGTGCCTGGACAAGGGCTTTGGAAAGGACGAGCCGGTGGATGTAGTCATCCGGCCGGAGGATGTGGACATTGTGCCGGAGGACCAGGGCCAGCTCCGGGGCACCGTCACCAATGTCACCTTTAAAGGGGTCCACTACGATATCATTGTGGACTTTTACGGCTTCAAGTGGCTCATCCAGACCACCGACTTCTGTCCGGTGGACTCCCGCATCGGCATCAAGATTGACCCCGACGGCATTCATGTCATGAAAAAGAGCCAGTATTCCGGCCTCTTTGGGGATTACAGCTCTTACAGCGAGGAGTACGAGGAGATCGGCGACGCGGACTACGACCCCGACGCCGAGGAGGAGCAGGAGGCCGGCCATGAAGAATAGGCTTCCTCTCCTGGCCGGGCCCTATGTCGTGTGGATGGCCCTCTTTGTGGTCATCCCCATTCTGATGATCGTCTTTTACGCCTTCACCAGCGCCAGCGGCGGCTTTACGCTGGAGAATTTCGCGGGCATCTGGAACTACCTCCCCGTCTTTCTCCGTTCCTTTGAGCTGGCCTTCCTGGCCACCCTCATCTGCCTGCTCATCGGCTACCCCATCTCCTGCGCCCTGGCGCGGGAGGGGGCGCAGTTTCAGCGCATCGCCATGATGCTCATTATGCTCCCCATGTGGATGAACTTTCTCCTGCGGACCTATGCCTGGATGTCCATTCTGGAGAACACCGGCCTTCTCAACCGCTTTTTCTCCGCCATCGGGCTCTTTCATCTCATCAACAGCATCTTTGGCACCGACATCGAGTATTTTAAGATGATCAACACCTCCGGCGCGGTGGTGCTGGGCATGGTGTACAACTTCCTGCCCTTTATGATTCTCCCCATCTACTCGGTGATTGTCAAGCTGGACCACCGGCTCATTGAGGCCGCCCGCGATTTGGGGGCCGACTCGGCCACCGTGTTCCGCCGCGTCACCCTCCCCCTCTCTCTTCCGGGGGTGCTGTCGGGCATCACGATGGTCTTTGTCCCCGCGGTGTCCACCTTTGCCATCTCCCAGTTGCTGGGCGGCGGCAAGCAGATGCTGCTGGGCAACCTCATTGAGATGCAGTTCAAGGGCGCGGCCTACAACCCCTATCTGGGCTCCGCTGTGGCGCTGGTCATGATGATCGTGGTGGTCATCTGTATGGCCGTGATGAATCGCTTTGGTGAGGGCGAGGAACAGGCGGTGGTCCTGTGAACAACAAACCGTCTATCCTCAGTCGGGTATTTATGGCCCTGGTGTTTGTGTTCCTCTATGCGCCCATCTTTGTGCTGATTGTCTTTTCCTTCAACGACTCCAACAGCCGCTCCGTCTGGGCGGGTTTCACCCTGGACTGGTATGTGGAGCTCGTCCAGGACCAGCAGATCATTGACGCGCTGTACACCACCCTGGCGGTCTCCGCCCTGGCCTCTGTCATCGCCACCGTGGCGGGCACCTTTGCCGCCATCGGCTTTTACAATATGCGCCGGCGGTGGCGCACTCCCCTCATGACCGTCAACAACATCCCCATGATGAACGCCGACATTGTCACCGGCGTCTCCCTGTGCCTCTTCTTTGTGGCCGCCTTCGGCCTGTGGGGACAGGCCGCCTCCTGGCTCAACGCCAGTCTGGGCACCCATCTGCCCACTACTTTGTACCTGGGCTTTGGCACCATGCTGGTGGCCCACATCACCTTCAACATCCCCTATGTCATCCTGTCCGTCATGCCCAAGCTGCGGCAGATGGACAAAAATCTGGTGGACGCGGCCCAGGATTTGGGCTGCACCTGGATGGGGGCGTTTTGGAAGGTGGTGGTGCCGGAGATTAAGCCGGGCATTGTCAACGGCCTGCTCATCGCCTTTACCATGAGCGTGGACGACTTTGTCATCTCCTACTTCACCGCCGGTTCGTCCACCGCCAACCTGGCCATGCGCATCTACGCCATGACCAAAAAGCGCATCAGCCCCAAGGTCAACGCGGTCTCCACCATCCTGTTTGCGACGGTGCTGGTCCTGCTCATTGTCATCAATGTGCGGGAGGCCCGGCAGAACAAGGCGGAAGCGCGGCGCAGCGCCTCTTGATTTTTACCCTGCGGGGTGAAAATAAAGACTCTCTTATATTGGAGGAATGATCAATTGAAAAAAACAGTATCCCTGACGGTGGCTCTGGCCCTGTCCGCCGGCCTTCTGGCCGGCTGTTCCGGCACAGCGTCTGATCCCAATTCCAGCGGCTCGGGGGATCGGGTCGTCAACGTGTGCAGCTGGGGGGAATACATCGACGAATCGCTTATTTCGGATTTCGAAAAGCAGACCGGGATCAAGGTCAACTATCAGACCGTTCCCAGCAATGAGGAGCTCTACTCCATTCTCAGCCTGGGCGGGGCCAACTATGATGTCATTGTGCCCTCTGACTACATGATCTCCCAGCTCATTGAGGAGGACATGCTGGCCGAGCTCAACTATGACAACATCCCCAACTTTTCTCTGATTGATGACCGCTTTAAGAACCTCTCTTAT
>DXDX01000182.1 GCA_019115265.1 Candidatus Flavonifractor merdigallinarum
TGCGCATTCTGGGCTTTACCCTGCTGAGCAACATGGCCGCCGGCATCCTGGACCAGCCCCTCACTGAGGAGGAGGTGCTGGAGGCCGCCGAGGCCTGCAAGGACAAGTTCTCCCGCCTGGTGCTGGAGTGCCTGAAGAAGCTGTAAGGAGGAACGCGGCATGAAAACCCTGATTTCCAATGTGCGCGCGGTCCTGGTGGACGAGGCCAACTCTGTGCTCGACAGCGCCTTTGTGGCCATTGAGGGGGACAAGATTACCTCTGTGGGCCAGACCCGCCCTGAGGGGACCTTTGACCGGGAGATTGACGGCAAGGGCAATGTACTCATGCCCGGCTTTGTCAACGCCCACACCCATGTGCCCATGACCGCCATGCGGGGCTATGGCGACGGCAACAACCTCCAGGACTGGCTGGAGAAGTTCATCTTTCCCACCGAGGCCAAATGGGACGACCGGGCAGTGGCGTGCTGTACCGATCTGGGTCTGGCGGAGATGATCGCCTCCGGCGTCACCTGTATTGCCGACATGTATATGCGCACCCACATCATCGCCCAGCGGGTGGAGCAGAGCGGCATCAATGCCAACCTCTCCTGCGGCGGGGTGTTCTTCGGCGGGGAGTTTGACCCGGCCACCGTCTCCGACTGCGTGGTCCAGCAGGAGCTGGCCCAGGAGTGGCATGGCCGCAACGGCGGGCAGATTCTGGTGGACGCCTCCATCCACGCGGAGTATACCTCCAGCGCCCCCCTGTGGGAGTGGACCGCCGTCTTTGCCAAGGAGAAGGGCCTGGGGATGCACGTCCACATCTCCGAGACTAAGTCGGAGCATGAGGCCTGTAAGGCCCGCCACGGCGGTCTCACCCCCATCCAGGTGCTGGACCGCTATGGAGTGTGGGATACCCGGGCCATCGCCGCCCACTGTGTGTGGACCACCCCGGAGGACTGGGCCATCATGGTGGAAAAAGGGGTTTCCGCCATTCACAACCCCATGTCTAACCTGAAGCTGGGCTCCGGCATCGCCCCCATCACCGCTATGAAGCGGGCGGGGGTCAATGTGGCGCTGGGCACCGACGGGGTTTCCTCCAACAACTGCACCGACCTCTTTGGGGATTTGAAGATTGCGGCTATCCTCCAGAACGGCGCCAACTGCGACCCGCTGGCCCTTCTCCCCGGGGAGGCGCTGGCCATGGCCACCGCCAACGGCGGCAAGGCCCTGGGCCGCCAGACCGGACGCATCCAGGCCGGGTATGACGCCGACCTCATTCTGGTGGATTTTGACGCGGTGAATCTGACTCCCTGCCACGATGTGATCTCCAATCTGGTCTACGCCGCCCACGGCTCCAATGTGACCATGAATATGGCCCGGGGCAAGGTCATATATGAGAACGGTGAGTTCCTCACCATCGACATGGACCGGGTCAAGCGAGAGGTACGGGACTACGCCCTGCCCCTGCTGTTCCGGAAGTAAGGGGGACCAGCGTTTGTCCAGTCAGCAGAAAAAAAATACCTTCTTTGGCGGCGTGGCCATCTTGATGGCGAGCACCATCATCATCAAGATCATTGGCGCCATCTACAAGATCCCTCTGGGGATCATCCTCTCCGACGAGGCCTATGGCGACTTTGGCGCGGCCTATAATATTTATAGCTTTTTCCTCACCATCTCCACGGCGGGCCTGCCGGTGGCATTGTCCAAGACGGTGTCGGAGGCCAACGCCCTGGGCCGGTACAATCAGGTGCAAAAAGTCTTTCGGGTGGCCTTCTTCGCCTTCCTGGCCATGGGCACCTTGAGCTTTTTGTGCATGTCCGTCTTTGCCCAGCCGGTGGCCAAGTACGCCCTCCAGAATGAGAAGGCGGTGTGGTGCGTGATGGCCCTCTCCCCGGCGGTGCTGTGTACCTGCTGCTGCTCCGCCTTCCGGGGGTACGCCCAGGGGCATATGAACATGCTCCCCACCGCCATCTCCCAGGTGATGGAGAACGCCTCCAAGCTTCTCATCGGCATGGGCCTGGCCCTGTTCATCGGCTCGCTGGCCCTCCAGCCCGCCGACTTTGGGGACCGGATGATGGCTGTGGGCGCTATTTTCGGCGTCTCGGTGGGCAGCATCCTGTCGGTCATCTATCTGAGCATCAACCACCGCCGGACGCGGCGGCTCCGCCCCGGTCCCTTTACCGACCGGCCGGACACCTCGGGGGAGATTCTGGTGCGGCTCTTGAAGCTGGCCATTCCCATCACCATCAGCTCCTCCACCAGCGCCATTGTCACCCTCATTGACACCAATCTGGTCAATGGACAGCTCCAGAATGTGTTCCAGTCCATCCTGGACAGCGGCATGGCCGTCACCAGCCAGAGCCAGGGCCTCTTTGACATCGGCAACAAGGCGGTACAGATTCTCCAGGAGAATTTGCAGGCCGCGACTGTGGACCAGACGGTGGTGCCGGTGCTGGACTCCGCCCGGGGGTTGTACGGCGCGTATCAGAAGTGCATGAGTGTGTACAACCTGCCCTTTAACCTGATGGTGCCCCTGACGGCCAGTATCATCCCGGCGGTGTCCGCCGCCCGGGCCCGGCACAACGATTTGGAGGCCCGACAGGTCTCCGAGTCCGCCCTGCGCTTTGGGGCGCTGCTGGCCCTGCCCTGCGGCATGGGGCTCTTTGCCCTGGGAGAGCCCATTATGTGGCTCCTGACCGGCGGCAATACCGACCACACCATCGCTGGCCCCCTGCTGTCCATTCTGGGGCTCGCGTCCATCTTTGTGTGTATCCAGCTTATCGCCACCTCCATTCTCCAGGCCAACGGCATTGTCACATTGCCCATTGTGACGGTGGTCATCGGCGGTGTGGTGAAGATTATTGTCAACTATACCCTGGTGGGCAACCCCAATATCATGATCTATGGCGCGCCGGTGGGGACGCTGTGCTGCTTTGCCATTGCCGCCATCCTCAACCTCCTCATCATCAAGGGCCGGGTGCCCAGCGCGCCCAGCTATCTGAAAGCTTTCTTCAAGCCCCTCATCGCCGCGGTGGTGATGGGCGGCGCGGCCTGGGCCACCTACGGTGCAACTGCCCGGCTGCTGGGCGGCATGTCCGCGTTCCAGAAGGTGGATGAGGTCACCGGAGCGCTCTCCCTCTCCTTCCTGGGCAACGCCGGAGCCACAGCTGTGGCTATCGGCGTGGGCGTCATCATCTATTTCGCGCTGGTGCTCATTCTGCACGTCATCTCCCGGGAGGATTTGGAGCTGATGCCCAAGGGCGATAAAATTGCCCGCCTGCTGCGTATAAAGTGAGCAGAAGTGGAAAAATAGCTTGCAGGAGACAGAAAACTATGGTAGATTTTCCGTACAAAGAATCCTATGACATTGCGGATTTGGAGCGCATTGTGGCCATTCTCCGCGCCCCGGGGGGCTGCCCCTGGGACGCGGAGCAGACCCATGAGTCCATCCGGCGCAATTTTCTGGAAGAGGCCTATGAGGCGGTGGAGGCCATTGACGAGAAGAGCCCCGAGCACCTGAAGGAGGAGCTGGGGGACGTGCTGCTCCAGGTGGTGCTCCACGCCCGCATGGAGGAGGAAGAAGGGCACTTCGACCTCAATGGCGTGGCCGACGGGATTTGCAAAAAGCTCATCTACCGCCACCCCCACGTCTTTGGGGAGGTGGAGGTGTCCGGCACCAGCGAGGTCCTCTCCAACTGGGAGGAGCTCAAGCGCAAGGAGAAGGGACAGGCCACCAACACCGACGCCCTCTCCGCTGTGGCCCGCTCTCTCCCCGCCCTGTGGCGGGCGGAGAAGGTGCAGAAAAAGGCCCGCAAGGCCGGCTTTGACTGGCCGGATGTGTCTGGCGCTTTGGAGAAGGTTTCCGAGGAGACGGAGGAACTGCGCCAGGCGGTGGCGGAGGGGAGCAACATCGAGGAGGAGCTGGGCGACCTGCTTTTCGCGGCGGTGAATGTCTCCCGCTTTGTCCACGCCGACCCCGAAGAGGCCCTCACCCGGGCCACCGACAAATTCATTGACCGGTTCCGTCAGGTGGAGGCCCTGGCCAAAGCCGAGGGACGGGCGATGGAAGATATGACCCTGGCGGAATTGGACGCGCTCTGGGAGCGGGCCAAGGGGAGATAACCCCGCTGTGCCGCCCATCACACACAGGAGGAACACTATGAACAAGACCGAACTGATCGCCGCAGCCGCCCAGCAGGCCGGACTGTCCAAAAAGGATATGGAGAACGCCCTCAATGCCGCGCTGGATGTGATTGCCGCCGCCCTGGCCGACGGGGAGAAGGTACAGCTGGTGGGCTTTGGGGCCTTTGAAGTCCGGGAGCGGGCCGCCCGCACTGGCCGCAACCCCCGGGACCCCCAAAAGACCGTGGAGATCCCTGCGGCCAAAGTACCCATGTTCAAGCCCGGCCGTCCGCTGAAAGACGCGGTGGCCAAGTAAAGAGAAACAACCGCCGCGGCCCCGGTTTACCTCCGGGGCCGCTTTTTCGGAAAGGAGTCTGCCATGCGTTTGGATAAGTGGCTGAAGGTCTCCCGCCTCATCAAGCGGCGCACTGTGGCCAATGAGGCCTGTGACAACCAGCGGGTGACCGCCAATGGCCGCCCGGTGAAGGCCTCCTATGAGGTGAAGGAGGGGGACGTGCTGGAGCTGCGCTTTGGGGAGCGGAGCGTGAAGGTCCAGGTCCTCAGCGTCAGTGAGCATGTGGGCAAGGCCGACGCCCCCGCCCTCTACAAAGAGCTGAGCTGAGTGCATAGCGCCCGCCCGTCCGGGACATCCTAGGGGAGAAAGGATGGGATGCGCTGTGGATATGAGCCGTCAGGAGTATGCGGCCTATGTGCAAAAGATGTCCAAGCCCTCCCCCCTGTGGAAGGACCTCACCTGGGCCTTTCTGGTGGGGGGCGGCATCTGCGCCCTGGGTCAGGGGCTGCGGGAGGGGTATCTGTATCTCGGGCTGGAGGAGGATGTGGCCGCCGGCATGGTGTCGGTGAGCCTCATTTTCCTCTCTGCGCTGCTGACCGGGCTGGGGATTTTTGACCGCCTGGCCAAGCACGCCGGCGCGGGGACGCTGGTGCCCATCACCGGGTTTGCCAACGCCGTGGCCGCCCCCGCGCTGGAATTTCGCAGCGAGGGCTTTACCACCGGGACCTGCGTCAAAATGTTCACCATCGCCGGTCCGGTGCTGGTGTACGGCATCACGGCCAGTGTGCTCTATGGGCTGATTCTCTGCCTGCTGGGGCCATAAGGGAGCTTGGGGCAGGCGCTGCACAGCAGCGCCTGCCCTCCCTTTTGCGCTCCGTGCGGAGAAATTGACAGGGCGGGGCGGAATGTGCCATAATAGAGCCGCGGTCCGCCGTGCCGGAGGGGCAGGCCGCGCTGCTCTGTCTCCGGTGGGGAGAAGGAGACAGAATGAAACAGGCCGAATTGAGCCAGAGACGGAAGGAACAGCTGGCCTCAGCCCTCAAAAAACGCATGGAGCACAAGCCCCTCCAGAAGATTACCATTCAGGAGCTGGCCGACGACTGCGGCATCAACCGCTACACCTTTTACTACCACTTCCGGGATGTGTACGATCTGCTGCGCTGGACCTTCTGCCAGGAGGTGCTGTCCCTGCTGGAGCGGGAAGAGGGCGGTTGGGAAGAGGGGGTGCGGCAGTTTCTCCACTATGTGCGGGACAATGCCGCCGTGTGCCGCTGTGCCATCAACAGCCTGGGGCAGGACGCCCTGCGGGAGCTGCTGCAACGGGAGACCAGGGCGGGCATGCGCCGCTATCTTCTGGAGCAGCGGGGGAACTGCCAGACCTCCGAGGCCTATCTCAATTTTCTCACCGGGTTTTATGTGGAGGCCCTCACCGGCGCGGTGCTGGAGTGGATTCAGCAGGACATGGCCCTGCCGGAGGAGACGCTGCTGCGCTATCTGTCCCTCACCCTGGAGGGAAATGCCCGCGCCGCCTTCCAGCGCGCCCAGCGGGAGGGTGTGTAATTTTTTATCTAAAAGCTCTAAAAAGCCCTTGACAAATCCCAGATCTCATCGTATAATATAGCCAGAAAGAAAGGAGAGAGTCCAATGTACTAAGAGGACGCGACCCCACTTTCACAGATGACCCGGAGCTTGGAGATTTTCACATAGATCGCAAAGACCTAGAAGAAATCCATCCAAGAAATCCAAAACCAATTTGTTCGCCTGAAAGAGCAAAAGGGCATCTGTACCAGCGCCAGAGGAAAAGGGATAGTAAGAAACCAGACGAAATCGCAAGTTCCAAACCGGCTCGCAAGTGCGAGAGAACGTACCAAAGCCCCTGAGACGAAGTATTGTTGAAGGATGACTTAGTACAGTAACGAGTTTCCAGGTAACTGTGACGCGAGGTTTTTCAGAGGTCCCGGTTTCACAAGAGCGCAAATCTGTAGAAAGCATGAGGTTGAGACATGGTAGAAATTCAGAATCAGAAGTAACCCCCCAGTCGCGTTGGACGGCTGGGGGGTTGTGTTTTGTCTGGAGGTTCTGAGAGACCAGGGACTCAGCCAGAGATTGAAGTTGTGTATCAAGATGCTTCTTGTGAAAAGAAGGGACGAGGGGGACGGAGATGAACTACCGACTGACCATCCAATATGACGGCACCCGCTATGACGGCTGGCAGCGCCAGGGCAACACAGACAACACCATCCAGGGCAAGCTGGAGGACGCCCTCTTCCGCCTGACCGGAGAGCGGGCGGAGCTCCACGGAGCGGGGCGGACCGACGCGGGTGTCCACGCCCTGGGGCAGGTGGCCAGTGTGCGCCTCAGTGGGGAATTCCCGCCGGAGGAGCTGCGCCGGGGGCTCAATGGCCTTCTGACGGAGGACATCGCCGTCACCGCTGTGGCCGCCGCCGGAGAGCGCTTCCACGCCCGCCTGAACGCCACCGGCAAGACCTACCGCTACGCCATCCGCCTGGGGGATGTGCCCGACGTGTTCCGCCGGCGCTATCAGATCCATGTGGAGGAGGCGCTGGATTTGGAGGCTATGGAGCGCGCCGCCGCCCTCCTCACCGGGCGGCACGACTACCGCTCCTTCTGCGGCAACCGGAAGATGAAAAAGTCTGCTATCCGCACAGTGGACGCCATCACCATCCGCGCCAAGGGAAACGATGTCACCCTCACCTTCCACGGGGACGGCTTTCTCTACCATATGGTACGCATTCTGGTGGGGACGCTGCTGGAGGTGGGCCGGGGGGAGCGCTCCCCGGAGGAGATGCCCGCCATCC
>DXDX01000025.1 GCA_019115265.1 Candidatus Flavonifractor merdigallinarum
AAAGCGCTTACAGAGGACCCGCAGCCCCCAAATCACCAGAATGACATCGGTGACAATCTGCCCGAACAGCCAGACGGAGATCAGGCCGCTGAACACATCCGCCAGATAGAGCGCCCAAATGCCGCAAAACAGATAGCCCAAAAAGGTCATACTGCTCTCTCCTTTCTTCCATACCGTCTTAGCGCACTCCCCAGCAGCAGACCGGCCAGAGAGGCCAGCAGCGATACCAGAACCATATAGAGCGCGGTGGAATTGTAAAGCCAGAACACCGCAATTGCGGTCAGTCCCCCACAGCCCACGGGGTAGAGGGGACAAATACCCTGCCGCTTCCCCAGGCTCAGCGCCGAGAAGAAGGCTCCCACCGGCAGCAGCAGCCAGGGGTAGATCATCCCGGTCAGAATTGGGAGACCGGGGGAGTCCAGCACCCGCAACAGCGCGGGCAGACCCAGACACAGCAGCAGCGCAAAGCCCAGATAGGGCAAAGTCTCCCGCCATTGAAACGGGGATGGGCCGGGGGCCAGCCCCAGCTTGTGACGAATGGCAGCCACCTCCAGATACCAGCCAATCCACCGACTGCACCAGATGAGAAGATAGAGGACCACCAGCAGCAAAAGCCACACCAGAATCCCATACCGCCCGAAGTTGAGCCCAGCCAGCAAGGCAACCAGCACAGCCGTCACCGCAAAATGGGCCAGTGTGCGCCGGAGCAAGGCCGCCCCATCATCGGCAAAGGGCAGTGTCGCCACTCCGGTGGCCGCCCCCAGCAGGAAGAAGAGCAGTATCTGCACCGCCACCGCAAGCCCCTCCTGTCCGCCCAGGCGGAGCACCATCACTCCATCCACCAATACCAGTCCCCGGAAGGAGCTGCTTCCATAGAAGAATGGGCTGCCCATCGCCGCGCCAATGAGGAACAGCACCGCCACCCCCAGAAAACCGCCGACGAGAATGCGGACCAGCCACTGTTTCTGCCGTTTTGTCATGGGACTCCCTCCTTCACAGGCCCAGGGCCTCCTTGATTTTTTTCACATACCGCCGGGAGACGTAACACGCCGTCCCATCCGATAATGTCATGCGGATGGTGCCGGTGAGGGACAAATCCAGGGCGGTCACTTTTTTGAGATTCACAATCTCCGAGTGGGAGATACGCACGAAGGTGTGCCGGTCCAGCTTGCTCTCCAGCTCATAGAGGCGCTCCCGCAAATCGTACACCCCCTGAGCCGTCTGGGCCTTCACCCCCTTGTCCTGGGCAAAGCACCGCAGCAGATCCTCCTCCTGGATGGGGTAGGCCCGCTCCCCCTGCCAGCCAGTGAGGGCGCTGCCCCCCGAGAGCCGGGCGGCCAGGGCCTTCACCTCATCCGTGAGGGCGGGGGCTGTGATGGTCACGGAGACCTCGCCGCAGTCCGGGACAATGTTGAGCTTGACCTCCATCCCCCTCCCTCCTTTCACCCTCAGTATAGGCAAAAAAGAGCCGCCTGTCTATGGATTTCAGACAGACGGCTCACAGGGGCGGACAGGTGGTCTTACTCCTCCCGGAAGTGGAATACCTCTTCCACCGTCCGGTCAAATACCTTGGCAATATCCATGGCCAGCTTGAGGGAGGGATTATACTGCCCCTTCTCCAGCCGTCCGATGGTCTCCCGGCGCACCCCCACCAGGGCGGCCAGCGTGGCCTGGTCCATTCCGTGGGCCAGGCGCAGTTCCCGAATCTTGGTCTCCAGCACGGTCAGTCTCCAAAGCACTCATAGAGCAGGAAGAGAACATCCTGCGCCAGACAGACACACCCGAATATGACCAGAATGTCCGACTGCCCCAGCGTGACCGTCTGGCCGTTCTTCATCCACACCAGCATAACCCCCATCGCCACAAAAAAGAGGGTAAAGAGGGTAGAATTGGTGCGCCGCTCGTTTTCCACTGAGCGCTCATCCCCCTTTTCCACACGGCAGCCGAACATGACCAGCATCAGAACCAACCACAGCGCCACCACGAAAACCACAATCACCCCGCGCACCGGCGCGGGAAAGGACCGCACCGGAAACCACTGTGCAAGCCCCCCGAAAACCACCAGCAACCCCCAGCAAAGAGCGCTGATTCGTTTGCTTTGGGTCAATGTCAACACAGGCCGTTTCATCATAGGCCACCCCTTTTGTGATATATTTGTCTCTTCACGAGACAAATATATCACACTACAGATTCCCTGTCAACTCCCTCTTGACAAAAGCGCACTGTAAGCATATGATTATACTATAAAGAATCGCTTAGGAGGTGAGGCCATGACCCAGCGGGAGCGCGAGATTCTCAACTGGATTACGGAAAATCCCCTGATTTCCCAGCAGGAGTTGGCGGACAAGGCGGGCATTACCCGCTCGTCAGCGGCGGTCCACATCTCCAACCTGATGAAAAAGGGCTACATTCTGGGGAAGGGCTATCTGGTCCGCACTGCCCCCTATGCGGTGGTCATCGGCGGGGCGAATATGGACATCGGCGGCCAGCCCAGCGGCAAATTGGTCCCCCGAGACTCCAACCCTGGTACGGTGCGGATGAGTTTGGGCGGGGTGGGGCGCAACATCGCCCACAATCTGGCCCTGCTGGAGGTGGATGTGCGCCTCCTCACCGCCTTTGGCGACGATTTGTACGCCCAGAAGCTGGCCGCCTCCTGTGGCGAGCTGGGCATTGACATCTCCCACGCCCTCCAGATGACCGGCGTGGCCACCTCTACCTACCTCTTTATTGCCGACGAACAGGGGGACATGGCGCTGGCGGTGTCCGATATGGACCTCTACGACCACATCACCCCCCAGTGGCTCTCCTCCCGGCAGGGTCTGCTGGACAACGCGCAGCTCATTGTCTTTGACACCAATATTCCCTCTGAGAGCATCGCCTGGCTGGCGGAGCACGCCAAAGTCCCCCTCTTTGCCGACCCGGTTTCCACCGCCAAGGCGGAAAAGCTCCGGGGGGTGCTGGGAAAGCTCCACACCCTCAAGCCCAACCGCCTGGAGGCACAGCTCCTCTCCGGGGTGGAAATTACCGACCGCGCCAGCCTGGACCGCTGCGCCGATGTGCTGCTGGGCACCGGCTTGCGGCGGGTGCTCCTCTCTCTGGGGAGCGAGGGGATGTTTGCCGCCGACCACCAGGGGCGCTGCCTCCTCCCCTGTCTGCCCGGGACCATGGTCAACACCACCGGCTGCGGCGACGCCGCCATGGCGGCGGTGGCGTGGGCCTATCTGGAGGGGACCGATTTGCAGAAAACCGCCCTGGCCGCTCTAGCCGCCGGCGCCATCGCCATGGAGAGCAGCGAGACCATCAACCCCTCTCTCAGCCCCCAGACCTTGAAAGACCGTATTGCAAGATGCTCAACCCATTGATTTTATGGAGGTATATAATATGAACTGGAACAAGTATCTGGATGTAGCCCCCGAAGTGGCCCAGGCAGTGGCCGAGGGCAAGCCGGTGGTGGCGCTGGAGTCCACCATCATCTCCCACGGGATGCCCTATCCCCAGAATGTGGAGACCGCTTTGAAGGTGGAGCAGATTATCCGGGAGAATGGGGCGGTCCCCGCCACCATCGCGGTAATTGGCGGACGGCTCAAGGCGGGGTGCAGCGCCGAGGACATTGAGTATCTGGGCAAGAAGGGCACTCAGGTCCACAAGGCCAGCCGCCGGGATTTGGCGGTGCTCCTCTCCAAGGGGGAGGACGGGGCCACTACCGTCACCACCACTATGATTATCGCCCACATGGCGGGCATCCGCATCTTCGCCACCGGCGGCATCGGTGGGGTGCACCGGGGCGCGGAGACCACTATGGACATCTCCGCCGATTTGGAGGAACTGGCCCATACCCCGGTGATGGTGGTGTGCGCCGGGGCCAAGTCCATTCTGGATTTGGGCCTCACGCTGGAGTATCTGGAGACCCACGGCGTACCTGTCATCGGCTACGGCACCAAGGAGCTGCCCGCCTTCTACACCCGCAAGAGCGGCTTTGGGGTGGACTATGAGCTGGACACCCCGGAGGAGCTGGCCGCCGCCTTCCACACCAGCCTGGAGCTGGGTTTCCAGGGCGGCATGCTGGTCACCAACCCCATCCCGGAAGAGTACTCCATGGACCCCGCTGTTATCAATGCGGCCATTGACCAGGCTCTGGCGGAGGCCAAGGCCCAGGGCATCCACGGCAAGGACACCACCCCCTTCCTGCTGGCCAAGGTCAAGGATTTGACCGGCGGGGACAGTCTGGACTCCAACATTCATCTGGTGTTCAACAACGCCCGTCTGGCCGCCCAGACCGCCTGCGCGCTGTCCAAGCTGTAATAAACTGCCGCTTGTGCCCGACCAAGCCGGGGGGTTTTGTGCTCGCCGCACGGGCCTCTTACCCAGCGGGGGCACCGCTTTCTTTGCCAAAGAAAGCGGTGGGAAAGAAAGCGCAGAGGGGGCGCCGCCCCCTCTGCACTCCCCCCAATGCGCAACCGGGCTTGACTTCTACTGCGGCAGGATTGCGCAAGTCTGGTGCTATTTGAGCGGAGCTTTCCGCCTATGAGGGCAGTGTTGTACTGCGGTGCAAGACAGGTGGTGTCTATACCCGACTTAGTGCCACAGAAAAAGCTATCATATCGCACCCACAAATGGGGCGGCCCCATAAAAAGGCCGCCCTTTTGGAGGGGAGTGGAGAGGGGAACGAGAAGTTCCCCTCTCCACTCCCCTCCAAAAGGGCGGCCTTTTTATGGGGCCGCCCCATTTGTGGGTGCGATATGATAGCTTTTTCTGTGGCAC
>DXDX01000183.1 GCA_019115265.1 Candidatus Flavonifractor merdigallinarum
ACCCCGGATAGGCGCGACAACTCCTGAATGGAATACTCCATAAGCATCCCTCCTTGGGAACAGGGTAGCAGTTGACGGAGCGTCAAAGTCAAGAGAAATTTTCAAAGTTTTTGGATTTCCCGCTGCAGCCGATCCAGAAATTTCGCCGCCGTTCCGATACACCGGCAGAAAGTCACATTGAACTTGTAGCCCCGCTTCCGGCTCAGGCACACTAAGTAGCCCTACCATAGTGTCTCCCGGTGGGCAACCGCTCTCCATGTTCCAAAGCCGGAACTTGTGGTATAATGAAGCACCATAAACCGAATGGAAGCACAAACGATGAGGGCCAAATATGAAACACATTTTTCTTTTAGAGGATGACGAGACCATGGGACGGGGAATCGCCATGGCTCTGACGGGGCCGGAGGTATCCGTCGCCTGCCGCCCTACCTTGGCCCAGGCCCGGGAGGCGCTGGCGGAGGAGCAGTTTGACCTGCTGATTCTGGATGTCAATCTCCCCGACGGCAGCGGTCTGGACCTGCTACGTCAGGTGCGCGCTGAGGGCGACGCCACCCTGGTGATCCTGCTCACCGCCAACGATCTGGAGCTGGACGAGGTTACCGGGCTGGAGGCCGGGGCGGACGACTACATCACCAAGCCCTTCTCTCTGGCGGTACTCCGGGCCAGAGTGAACGCCCAGCTCCGGCGGGGCACACCTCAGCTCTTCCCTGCCCTGTCCATAGGCCCCTTTACCTTTGATTTTGACCGAATGGACTTCCGCCGGGACGGAACCGCCGTGGAACTGAGCAAAACGGAGCAACGCCTCCTGCGGGTGCTAGTGGAAAATCGGGGCCATGCCGTGCCCAGGGCCACGCTGGTGGATCGGGTATGGACGGACGGCGCGGAATTTGTGGAGGAAAACGCCCTATCCGTCACGGTCAAGCGGCTGCGGAGCAAGCTGGAGACCGATCCTTCCAAGCCGGAATATCTGAAAACGGTATATGGCATCGGCTACACCTGGGCGGTGAAGTCATGATAGGATATGTGATCGCAGGCGTAGCCCTGTTGCTGGCCTTGGCTGTAGTCGTCTATGACCGGTGGCGGGCTATCCGCACTATGAGTCGGCTGGATGACATGCTCACTGCGGCCATGAACGGCAGTTTTTCGGAAAAAAGCTTTGACGAGAGCCGCCTCTCCGCTCTGGAAAGCCGATTGGCCCGGTACCTGGCAGCCAGCGCCCTGTCCGAGCGAAATGTGCGGGAGCAGAAGGATCAGATCAGCGCCCTGATTTCCGACATCTCCCACCAAACCAAAACCCCGGTGGCCAATCTTCAGCTCTATGCCCAACTGCTCTCTGAGCAGCCCCTCACACCCCAGGGGAAGGACTGTGCCGCAGCCATCTCCGCCCAGGCGGAGAAGCTCCAGACCCTCATCGAGGCTCTGGTCAAGACCTCCCGGTTGGAGACGGGTATTCTGGCTCTCCACCCTCAACTCGGCGAGATTACCCCGGTGGTGGAGCAAGCCGCTGCCCAGTATGCCCCAAAGGCGGTGGAACAGGGCATTGCCCTGACCCTTGGACCGCATTCAGGCTCCGCTGTCTTTGACCCCAAGTGGACGGAGGAGGCGGTGTGCAACCTCCTGGACAACGCCCTGAAATACACACCCTCCAGCGGGACGGTAACAGTGGAGGTCAAAAACTATGAGCTGTTCTCCGCCATCCGGGTGAGCGATACCGGGCCCGGCATTCCCGAGGCGGAACAGGCCAAGATTTTCGGGCGCTTTTACCGTGCTCCCGGTGCCTATCAGGCTGAGGGCGTAGGCATCGGCCTCTACCTCACCCGGCAGATCGCGGAGAAGCAGAGCGGCTATGTAAAATTGGAGAGCACACCCGGAAAGGGAAGCACATTTTCACTCTATATCCCCCGAGAGGCATAGGAACGCAGTACACAGGAGGAATACGCTGTGAGAAATGAATATGAAAACGAAGCTTTTTTCCAGCAATACGCACAGATGTCCCGCAGCCGGGAAGGGCTTTCCGCGGCGGGAGAGTGGCACCAGCTCAAGCCCCTTTTCCCGACGCTGGAGGGAAAGGCCGTACTGGATCTGGGCTGCGGCTATGGGTGGCACTGCAAGTTCGCCGTGGAGCAGGGCGCCCGGCAGGTGCTGGGCATTGATCTAAGTCAGAAAATGATCGAGGAGGCCAAGCGGCGCAACGATGGGGAAGGTATTCTTTATCGAGTGTGCGGTATCGAGGAATATGAATATCCGGAGGCCGCATGGGACTGCGTGGTTTCCAACCTGGCGCTACATTACATTGAGGACCTGAACTCCATTTTTGAAAAAGTCCATCGGACACTGAAAAAGGATGGAATCTTTTTATTCAACATCGAGCACCCTGTCTTTACCGCCGGCGTGGGACAGGATTGGGCCTACGGGAAAGATGGCACGCCGCTGTACTGGCCCATCGATCAGTATTTCATGCCCGGGGAGCGCATCACCCACTTTCTGGGCTGCGAGGTTCGTAAGCAGCACCATACCCTCACCCAGATCCTGATGGGACTGCTGCACAGTGGCTTTGTCCTAGAAGCGGTGGAAGAAGCAGAACCTTCTGTGGAAATGCTGGACATTCCCGGTATGCGGGACGAGCTGCGCCGGCCCATGATGCTATTGGTGCGGGCCAGAGCGATACATTGATGGAGCCGGGCCGGACTTCTTTCAAAACTGTCACATTCTCGAAAGTACCAGGACAGATTTCCATGCTAAAGTCTGTATTGTCAAAAGACGGTACAGACTTTTTCTTTGGAGGAGAGCAGTCATGACAATCTTGCAGACCCATGATCTGAAAAAATACTACGGCGCCGGGGACACCCAGGTAAAGGCCCTGGACGGCGTGGACCTGAGCGTTGAACAGGGAGAGTTTGTGGCCATTGTGGGTACCTCCGGCTCCGGTAAGTCCACCCTGCTTCACATGCTGGGCGGGCTGGACCGGCCCACCTCCGGCACCGTCACAGTGGACGGCAGGGACATCTTCGCCCTGAAGGACGAGGCCCTGACCATCTTCCGCCGGAGGAAGATCGGTTTCGTGTTCCAGTCCTACAACCTGGTGCCGGTGCTCAGCGTATGGGAAAACATGGTCCTGCCGGTGGAGCTGGATGGGGCCAAGATAGATGAGAGCTATGTTCAGGAGGTTATCGCCACCCTGGGGCTGGAGAAAAAGCTGCAGAACCTTTCCAACCAGCTCTCCGGCGGCCAGCAGCAGCGGGTGGCCATCGCCCGGGCCCTGGCCACCAAGCCCGCCATTCTTCTGGCCGATGAGCCCACCGGCAACCTGGACAGCAAAACCAGCCAGGATGTGCTCAGTCTGATGAAGGTGACGGGGCAGAAGTTCGCCCAGACCATGGTGATGATCACCCATAACGAGGAGATCGCCCAGATGGCCGACCGTATCGTCCGCATTGAGGACGGGCGGATCGTGGCGCGGTAAGGAGGAAATCATGATGAAAGTCTCCAACCGGGGCTGCATCCGCCGTCTCAGTTTCCGTGCCCTTCTGGCCAGCCGCACTCGCAATCTGGTGGCGGTACTGGCCATCGCCCTGACAGCGGTGCTCTTCACCTCTCTCTTTACCATTGCCCTCTCCATCAACGAGGGAATCCAGCAAAACAACTTTCGCCAGGCTGGGGGCTGGTCCCACGGCACCTTCAAATACCTCACCGAGGAACAGTTTGAGGAGTTAAAGGACGATCCTCTCATCGAGTCCTGGGGCCTTCGGCGATTCGTGGGGATGCCCACAGAGGTGCCCTTCAACAAATCTCATGTGGAAATCGGCTACTCCGACGCCAACCAGGCCCACTGGGGCTACTGCGACCCGGTGGAGGGCCGTCTTCCCCAGGAGGGTACCGACGAGGCCGCCACCGACACCCATGTGCTGAAACTGCTGGGAGTGGAGCCGGAGATCGGCGCAGAATTCACAGTTACCTTTGAGGTGGACGGATATGAGACCACCCAAACCTTTACCCTGTGCGGCTGGTGGGAGTATGACGAGGCGGTAGTGGCCAACCATATCCTCATTCCCGAAAGCCGGGCAGACGCTATTCTGGCAGAAGTGGGTGTAACCCCGCCGGGCAGCGACGGCATGACGGGCAGCTGGAACCTGGATGTGATGCTTAAAAACGGCGCCCGCTCCATCGCCTCTGATCTGGAGGAGATTTTAGCCAACCACGGCTACCAGTCGGAAACGCCTGGAGAAACCTATATTTCCACCGGAGTTAACTGGGGCTACACCGGGGCACAGCTTTCAGACAAGCTGGACCCCACCGTGGTAGCCATCATTGTGGGTGTGCTGGCCCTCATTCTGCTCACCGGATATCTCATCATCTACAATGTGTTCCAGATCTCCGTGGCGGGGGACATCCGCTTCTACGGCCTGCTGAAAACCATCGGCACCACACCCCGGCAGCTCCGGCGGATCATCCGCACCCAGGCACTGCTTCTCTCCCTCATCGGCATTCCCATTGGACTGCTGCTGGGCTGGCTGCTGGGCGGCGTGCTCACCCCTGTCATTGTCGCACGGCTGGATGGCGTGACCAGTGTGGTCTCGGTAAGCCCTCTTCTCTTTGTGGGTTCGGCCATCTTTGCTCTGGTAACGGTGCTTATCTCCTGCCGCCGCCCCGGCCGTCTGGCGGGCAAGGTCTCTCCAGTGGAGGCGGTGCGCTACACTGAGGGCAAGGCTCTGAAGCGGAGGGGCAAGCGAAGCGGCAAAGGCGTGTCCCTGCTGTCCATGGCCTGGGCCAATCTGGGCCGCAGCCGGGGCAAGACCTTCCTCACCGTGCTGTCCCTGACTCTTGCCGTGGTGCTGCTCACCCTGACTGTGACCTTTACCGGCGGCTTTGACATGGACAAATATGTGTCCAGCTTCACCGCCAGCGACTTTATTTTGGCCGACGCGGGCCAATTCCAGACCGGCGGGGACGGCTTCAACGACGAGATGGGGGTACCGGAGGAAGTCATCGCTGCCGTGGATGCCCAGGGCGGTATTACCGGCAGCGGCCGCGTGTATGGCAAGACGGCCCCCGCCCTGGAATTCGTCACCGAGGAATACTACCGCTCCATATGGAGCCGCTGGAACACTCAGGAGCAGCTGGACAGCATGGTAGCCTTCAAGGACCGCACCGAGGACGGCCTTCTGGCGGATCGGGTACAGCTCTACGGTATGGAGCCCTTTGCGCTGGACCATCTGACGGTGCTGGAAGGAGACCTCTCCAAGCTGGACGACCCTGACGGGAACTATGTCGCCGCTGTGTACAGCACCGATGACTACGGCAAAGCGGAGATGAGCAGCCATTGGGCCCGGCTGGGGGATACAGTGACCATCCGCTATGTGGAGGAGTTTGAATACTACAATCCCATCACCGGAGAAGTCTTCGGCCCTCTGGATCATGTGCCCGAAGGGGCCGCTTACGCCGAGCGGGCGATCAAGTACCGGGATGTGGATTACACCGTGGCCGCCCTGGTGACGGTGCCGTCCGCTCTGAGCTACCGCTACTACGGCGCCGACGAGTTCGTCATGGGAGCGGAAACCTTTCTCCGGGATACGGAAACTGACTCCGTCATGTACTACGCCTTCGACACCACGGAAGAGGCCAACGCCGCCATAGAGGCCTTTCTCAAGGACTACACGGAGAACGAGAACCCTCAGTTTGACTACGAGAGCAAGGCTACCTATGCCGGGGAATTTGAAAGCACCAGAAGCATGTTCCTCCTGCTGGGAAGCGCCATGAGCTTCATCGTGGGTCTGGTAGGCGTGCTGAACTTCTTCAACGCCATTCTCACCGGCATCACCGCACGCCGCCGGGAACTGGCAGTGCTCCAGTCTATCGGCATGACGGCCCGACAGCTGCGGACTATGCTGGCACTGGAGGGACTGTTCTATACCGTGGGCGCGGCACTCCTGGCCCTGGCGCTGATTGCAGTCACAGCGCCCTTTGTGGGCCCCGCCCTCAATAGCTTGATCTGGTTTTTCACCTACCGGTTCACTGTCTGGCCCATCGCTGTGGTGCTGCCCCTGTTCGGGGCGCTGGGCGTCCTTATCCCGGTTTTGAGCTGCCGCGCCGCCCAGCGCTATTCCGTGGTGGAGCGCCTGCGGCAGGAATAAGACAGTCGGGCACGAAAAGGAAATACGTTCAACGAGGGGACAGCGCAATGGATGCGCTGTCCCCTCGCTCATTTTTCCATCACCAAACGCCTGCGCCGGACCGCAAGCGCACGGAATCTATCGAAAAAGAATTGTCTTTCCCCTCCCAACACCGTATAATGTCGACTAGAACCCATCAAGCATAAGGCTGTTGTCACTGAAACACATCACATAAGGAGAGCACCATGCAATTTGTCATCGAACATCTCTCAAAGCGCTTTGAACAGAAAGAGGTATTGAAAGATATTGATTTTACCTTTCAAGAGGGAAAGATTTACGGTCTGCTGGGACGAAATGGCGCAGGTAAAACGACACTTTTCAACTGTCTGAACCGCGATCTCAAGGCAGATGGCGGCAGCTTCTTCCTGGATGAGGACGGAGTGCGCCGGGAAGTGTCTGCGGAAGACATCGGATATGTACTTTCCACGCCTACCGTGCCTGAATTTCTGACCGGACGGGAATTTTTGAAGTTCTTTCTGGACATCAATGAGGGCTCCATCCAGAACCTCAAGCCGCTGGATGAATACTTTGACAGGATGAGCATTGCGCCGGAAGACAGGGA
>DXDX01000184.1 GCA_019115265.1 Candidatus Flavonifractor merdigallinarum
CGGAGCTATGTAGCGCCCTGTGTCCCCAGGTCCTCTGGATTGAGCGGGCGCAGGAGCTGGAACCTTCCAACCTGTACGGGAAGGCTTCTATTGGAATCACCGCGGGGGCGTCCACGCCCGGGTGGATTATAAAGGAGGTCTATGACAAAATGAGCGCAGAAAACATGGAGATCGAGGAATCCTTCGCTGAAATGCTGGAGAAATCGATCAAAACTTTAAATACAGGGGAGAAGGTCACAGGTGTTGTCACGGGTATCACCCCCACTGAGATCTACGTCGATCTGGGCACCAAGCACGCCGGTTACATACCGGTGTCTGAGCTGACCGACGATCCCACTGTAAAGGTCGAGGACATGGTGAAGGTGGGCGATGAGATCGAGACCTACGTCATGCGTGTCAACGATCAGGAGGGTGTGGTGACCCTGTCCAAGAAGCGTCTGGATACCGTCAAGAGCTGGGACGATATCGAGCAGGCCAAGGAGGACCACACCGTGGTCGAGGGTCTGGTGACCGAGGAGAACAAGGGCGGCGTGGTCGTCAATGTGAAGGGCATCCGCGTGTTTGTGCCCGCCTCCCAGACCGGTCTGCCCCGCAGCGCTTCCATGAGCGAGCTGGTTAAGAAGATGGTGCGCCTGCGCATCACCGAGGTCAACCGTGCCCGCCGCCGCGTGGTGGGCTCCATCCGCGCTGTGGCCGCCGAGGAGCGGGCTGAGAAGGCCGCCAAGGTGTGGGCCGAGATTGAGGACGGAAAGCGCTACACCGGCGTGGTCAAGTCCCTGACCTCTTATGGTGCGTTCGTGGACATCGGCGGCGTGGACGGCATGGTCCACATCTCCGAACTGTCCTGGTCCCGCATCAAGGACCCCTCTGAGGTTGTGAAGGTGGGTGACACCGTTGAGGTGTATGTCATCTCCGCCGACAAGGAGAAGAAGAAGATCTCCCTGGGCATGAAGGACCGCAGCGAGGATCCTTGGGCCAAGTTCACTTCCACCTACGACGTGGGCTCCGTGGCCAACGTAAAGGTGGTCAAGCTGATGACTTTTGGCGCCTTTGCCGAGATCGTTCCCGGTGTGGATGGCCTCATTCACATCTCTCAGATTGCCGATCACCGCATCGACAAGCCCAGCGATGTGCTCAGTGAGGGGCAGATGGTGGATGTAAAGATCACCGACATCGACTTCGAGCACAAGAAGGTGTCTCTGTCCATCCGCGCTCTGCTGGAGGACGCCAAGCACGCTGAGGACGAGGCCGACGGCGAGTAATTTCATCGTGCGCAAGAGTCCGCTTTCCTAGTTGGAAAGCGGACTCTTTTTGTCTCTTCAGGCGGGAATTTACCAAGTATGACATGGATTTTTCTTGCCAGACCGTCCATTGGGGTATATAATAAAATTGATATCATTCACAAGCGAAGGGAGTTTTAGACTGCGACGGAGTGCCCGGGAGGTGGGAGCTATGTTTCAAATTGGTGACAAAATTGTCCATCCAATGCACGGCGCCGGTATCATTGACAGCATTGTGCAGAAGAAAGTCAACGGTGTGGTACGGGACTACTATGTGCTCAAGTTACCTTTGAGTGGAATGTTGGTGATGATTCCAACCCACAACAGTGACGAGATTGGGGTGCGCCCCATTGTTCCGGGAGAGGAGGCGGAGCGCGTCATTGCGGCGCTCCCCAGCATCCAGGTGGACATGACCTCCAACTGGAACCAGCGCTACCGGGAAAATATGCTCCGGCTGAAGAGTGGTGATTTGATGGAGGTGGCCCGAGTGGTCAAGGGTCTGTCCGTGCGGGATGGAGAGCGTGGTTTGTCCACCGGGGAGCGGAAAATGCTCCACTCGGCCCGTCAGATTCTCATTTCCGAGATTGTCCTCTCCCAAAACGCCAGTTTTGAGGATGTGGAGGCGCGCATTAACACCGCTCTGGCATGATATGCGGTGGAAGCGTTCGAGGAGGAGCCTTTGGGCTCCTTTTTCGTGAAGAAAGGCGGGACGTGAGATGGGGATATTCCGAAAGCACCGGAGGGGGACACCAGCGCCCTGCTGTGCAGCGGTTGTGCCGGCCGCCGGGTCATCCACCCGAATGGGGCAGGATAAGCTCTTTGCCCCGTTGGGCGGGGTCCCTGTGCTGGTACATACCCTGCGGGCGCTGGAGGGCTGTCCCTCCATCGGGGAGATTATTGTGGTCACCCGGCCCGACCATCTGGTGGAAGTTGGCAAGCTGTGCCGGGAGGCCGCGTTGACCAAGGTGAGCAAGGTGGTCTCTGGTGGGGCTACACGCACCGATTCTGTCCTGGCGGGTGTAAAAGCGGTGGGGGAGGGGTACTCGCTCGTTGCCATTCACGATGGGGCCCGGCCTCTGGTGAGCCAAGAGGTGGCCGAGCGGGCCATTGCGGCCGCTCAGACCGGAAGCGCCGCCGCACCTGCTGTTCCGGTCAAGGATACGGTGAAGGAGGCACAAAACGGACTCGTCATCAGCACCCCGGACCGCTCCCGCCTGTTCGCGGTGCAGACTCCACAGGTTTTTGACATTGACCTTATCCGCACCGCGCTCACCCGAGCGCTGGAGGATGGGGTTTCCCTGACTGACGACTGCGCGGCGGTGGAACGGCTTGGGATTCCGGTGGCCCTCACCGAGGGGTCTTATACCAATTTGAAGATTACCACCCCGGAGGATTTGGCGGTGGCGGAAGCACTTCTGGAGTGGGAGGGTCGGATATGAGAATTGGACACGGCTACGATGTACATTGTCTGACGGAGGGGCGCGCCCTCATTCTGGGCGGTGTACACATCCCATTCGAGCGGGGACTGCTGGGCCACTCGGACGCGGATGTGCTCACCCATGCAGTGATGGATGCGCTGCTGGGGGCGGCGGGACTCTGGGATATTGGCCACGCCTTTCCCGACACCGACCCGGCCTATGAAGGGGCGGACAGTCTGGTGCTGCTGGATCGGGTTATCGATATGCTGCGGGAGAACGGACTGCGGGTGGGTAATGTGGACGCCACTATTTTGGCTCAGCGTCCCAAACTGGCCCCATATATTCCTCAAATGCGGGCCAATCTGGCCGCCCGGCTGGGGGTAGATACCAGCCGGGTTAATGTCAAGGCCACCACAGAGGAGGGCCTGGGCTTTACCGGCTCAGGGGAAGGGATGGCGGCCCACGCGGTGGCACTTTTGGAGGAATAACAGAGATGGGGACGGTGTGTGCCGTCCCCGTTTTTGTGTCCGCAGTTGGGAGCGCAGCATAGACTGGGGCGAGAGGAGCGTTTTGCCATGGTCTATTATCTCATTGTCTGCCGTTCCCTCACCTATGCCCAGCGCACTGCCGCTGTGCTGGAGCGGGTGGGGATTGCCGCCCGCCTGATGCGCTCCCCCCGAATCATCGCGGGGGATGGGTGCGGCTACTGTGTCAAACTATCGGAGCGCAACCTTGCCGCCGCTTTGACGGCTCTGGCCCGGCAGGGCCTGAGCCCCAAGCGCGTCTTTTTGCAAAATGGAGACGGAAGCTTCCGGGAGGTGGGGTTATGATCTACCTGGACAGTGCCGCCACCACCCTTCAAAAGCCCCAGCAGGTGGCCCGAGCGACTGCCTGGGCGGTCAACCATCTCTCTACCCCGGGCCGGGGCAGCCACCCGGCCGCCGCTCGGGCGGCTCAGATTGCCTATCACTGCCGTACGCTGGCTGGCGACCTGTTTGACTGTCCGCCGGAGCAGGTGGTTTTTACTTTTAATGCCACACATGGCCTTAACATCGCCATCAAGAGTCTGGTGCCGCCCGGTGGTCGGGTGGTCATTTCGGGCTATGAGCACAATGCGGTCACCCGTCCGCTCTATGGCTTGGGCGCCCGTGTGGCTGTGGCGGAGGCACCTCTGTTTGACTCGGAAGAAATGCTGCGGGCCTTTGAGCATCTTATCGTACCAGGTACGGATGCAGTCATCTGCACGCAGGTGTCCAATGTCTTTGGATTTGTTCTTCCAATTGAGAAAATTGCCCAGCTCTGCCGCTGGCGCGGCGTTCCCCTCATTGTGGATGCCTCTCAATCAGCGGGGGTGCTTCCCCTGTCCCTCCGGGAGACGGAGGCGGCCTTTGTGGCCATGCCGGGACACAAGGGACTCTATGGGCCGCAGGGTACCGGACTGCTCCTGTGCGGGCAGGAGGGTGCCATCCCGCTGTTGGAGGGCGGAACGGGCAGCGCCTCGGCCCAGCCGGAAATGCCGGACGTCCTCCCGGACCGCTTGGAAGCCGGTACCCACAACATGGCGGGGATTGCCGGTCTGCTGGAGGGGCTGCGTTTTGTGCGGCGCACCGGCCTGAGTAAAATTCGCACCTACGAAGAGGACCTCACAGCCGCCGCTGCCGCCCGTCTGAGCCGTATAGCAGGCGTAGAGGTGTTCTATGGGGGGCATGGTATTCAGAGCGGGGTACTCTCCTTCCGAATGATGGGTCTGGACTGCGAGTCGGTAGGAGAGGCGCTGTCCACCCGTGGCATTGCAGTGCGCGCTGGCCTGCACTGTGCGCCTCTGGCCCACCGCACGGTGGGAACCTTTGATACCGGCACCGTCCGAGTCAGCTTTTCGGCGTTTAATACTCGCAAAGAGGTGGAACTGCTGGCCAGAGAGGTGGCCCTCTTGGCCCGCCAGCGTGGTTTTGAAAAAAGTGACGCTGGATGCAAGTAAACCACCTCATTGTGGGTAAGATAAACCCGTGTCCGCCCCGAAAGGCGGGCGGACCGGGGAGGAATGTGATGCAACTGCAATGGACACGCCGCCCCTCGGAAACCATCCTCTGTGGATGTATCGGTGGGGCGGTCTATTACACGGTGGAGCTGGTTTGGCGGGGCCACTCTCACTGGACGATGGCGCTGCTGGGCGGACTGCTTTTTTTGATTCTGGGGGATATGGAGCAGCGGCTTGATGCAGCCACCCCTCTATGGGTCAAAGCGATTCTGGGGAGTGCGATTGTCACCGCGTTTGAACTCGCCGCCGGAATCTGGATCAATCTGGTGCTGGGGCTTCGGGTGTGGGACTACTCCAGAATGCCCCTGAATCTGCTGGGGCAAATCTGCCTGCCCTATTCCTTTTTGTGGATTCCACTCTCCGCAGGCGCCATCCGCTTGAACCGCCGTCTGCACAGCACACTCAGCCGGTGTACTTGGACCGGAAAATTAACAGAACATTCATAGCCTGGCGGCTTGCCAATAGCCGGGAAAGACAGTATAATAATGGGTACTGAATCCACGGCTGAGAGGAGATCGCGCGGCATCTGCCGCGCGATTGCACGAAAAGAGCCGTGCGCCGGTGTGCGGCTTCGGCTTTCGGAGCCCCCGGAGGGGGAGACGTTGCAAATGGAACAACTATTGCTGCTGTTTGAGGACGCGCTGGGCTACCTGCGCCTAATCCATTTGGCGGATGTCATTGATATGGGCATCATGGCCTTCATCATCTATAAACTCATTCTGCTGGTACGCCGCACCAGTTCCGGCCAGGTGGCCAAGGGTGTGCTGCTGATTCTGGCGGCCCTGCTGGTCGCTCAGATTTTCAAATTCAAGACCATCAACTTTTTCCTCAGTAAGGTTGTGGAGTATGGTGTGCTTGCTCTGGTCATCCTCTTTCAGCCGGAAATCCGAAAGGTGCTGGAACAGGTGGGCAGCAGCCGTCTGGGGGACGTATTCAGCCATCCAGAGGTGCCCGATGAGGTGGAACACGCCATTCAGCAGACGGTGGAGGCCTATGCCGCTCTCTCCCGCAGCAAAACCGGGGCCTTGATGGTGTTCGAGCGCAAAAATCTCTTTGACGACGCCATCAAAACCGGCACCGCGCTGGATTGCTCGGTCAACAGTGAGCTGCTGAAAAATATTTTCTGGAACAAAGCGCCCCTCCACGACGGTGCGGTCATTGTGCGCAATGGACGCATTGTGGGCGCCGGCTGTGTGCTTCCCCTGTCCGGGAATGTGAATCTGTCCCGGGAGCTGGGAATGCGGCACCGGGCGGGCATTGGGGCCAGTGAGCATTCGGATGCGGTGGTGGCCATTGTTTCGGAGGAGACCGGCTCCATCTCGGTGGCGGTGGGCGGTATGCTCAAGCGCCACCTGGCGCCGGAAACGCTGGACCGGCTGCTCCACAATGAGCTGCTGCCCCAAAAGAACATAGGAGAGCAGAAATTCAACCTCTTCAATCTCCTCAAGTCCAAGAAGGGAGCAGATGGCGATGGAGAAAACGAATAAGCATGGCCTGTATATTGCCCTATCCATCCTGATGGCCATTATGCTCTGGATCTATGTGGGCTACATTGACAGCAATGAGGGTACTTATACCATCCGCAATGTTCCGGTCGTCTTTACCGGTGAGGATGTTCTGGCTGAACGGGGCCTGATGATTACCGACGGAGCCAACCAGACCATCAATCTCAGCGTACGCACCACCTGGAGCACCGTGCTCAAACTCAGCGCCAACACCATGAGTGTGGTGGTGGATGTCTCCGGCATTGAAAACCCGGGGCCTTACTCCACCGGTTACCGGACGGTCTATCCCGCGGGTGTGTCCAGCAATTCGGTGAGCATTACAGGGTCCACCGTACAGAACATTGAATATACCGTCGCCCGCCGCACGCAGCGTGTGGTGGAGGTGAAGGGCATCTTTAACGGTGATGTGGCGGATGGTTTCCAGCAGGGGGAGTTCTCCTTTGCGCCCGCCTCTGTCCAGGTCGAGGGCGAGGAAGATGCAGTCAATCAGGTGGACTACGCCCTTGTAACGCTCAATCGGGATGACCCGCTCAATGAGACCTTTACCGGCGAAATGCCGTTCCAGCTCATTGGCTTTGATGGCAAACCGCTGGATACTGAACACTTGAATCTGGAGACGGATGTAAGTACCGTGCAGGTGACTCTGCCGGTGGTTAAGCTGAAGGAAGTAGAGCTGAAGGTGGATCTGCTCCCTGGCGGCGGGGCCACAGCGGACAACGCAGAGGTGGACATTGAGCCCAGCACCATCACCATCTCGGGCAGTGAAGAGGATTTGGCCACCAAGAGCGAGATCATTCTGGGGCAGATTGATTTGAGCCAGGTGTTCAGCCAGGAGACCTACACCTTTGATATTCCCCTGGAAGCAGGGCTGAACAATGTCTCCGGGGTCACCCAGGCCACCGTGACGGTGAAGATTACCGGCCTCGCCACCCGTACCCTGGAAGTGGACAACATCCAGTTTATCAATACGCCTGATGGCTGCACCCCGGAAAAAGTCACCCTCTCCTGCCAGGTGCAGATTCGCGGACAGCAGGACGCGGTGGATGCGGTGATTCCGTCCCAGCTGCGCATTGTGGCCGATCTTTCCAACGCCGGGCGGGGCAACCAGACTGTGGACGCCAAGGTCTACCTGGACGGCAGCAGCGATGTGGGCGTTGTGGGAGAGTATAAGATTGTGGTCAATGTAAAACGAAACTGACCGAACCAGATGGGAGGCACCAACCATGGAACAGACAGCCCGCGTACGTCGTCTGCTGCCGGGAAACCGGGCGGAGATCGCGGTGAAACGGCAATCGGCCTGCGGCCATGACTGCTCCCAGTGCGGCGGCGGATGCAGTGAAATGCTGGTACAGAGCGAAGTGACCGCAGTGGCCGATAACCCCCTGGGAGCTCGCCCGGGGGACACGGTTCGGGTGGAGAGCCGCTCGGGCCAGGTCCTGTGGATTGCCGCAGTGGTCTATCTGCTGCCGCTGCTGCTCTTCTTTGTCTTTTGCTTTGCCGGGGCAGCTCTGACACAGCGGGAGAGTACCGGACTTGCGCTGGGCGGCGTAGGATTTCTTATCGGAATCGCCGTAGCTGTGTGGGCCAACCGGGTGGTAAAAAAGCGAAATATGACTGCGTTTTCCATCACTGCGGTTGAGGAGCGTTGAGTGTTTGGCTATGTGCGCCCCTTAAAAGGAGAGCTGAAGGTGCGGGAGTGGGAGACCTACCGGGCTGCCTACTGCGCCCTGTGTGCCGCCCTTGGCCGCCGCCACGGTCTGTTGGCCCAGATGTTTCTCAATTACGACTTCACCTTTTTGGTTTTGCTTCTGCTCCCGGCAGAGCGGCGACCCCAGCTGAGCACCTGCCGCTGTCCCGCCCGGCTCTGGTGCACCAAAAAGCCCTGTCTGAAGGCCCACCCGGCTCTGGATTTGGCGGCGGATGAGAGCGTCATTCTCACCTGGTGGAAGCTGCGGGATGGCGTGTCAGACGGCCCATTTTGGAAGAGCTTGGGCTGCCGTGCGCTGTGCCTTCTGCTCCGCCGTGCCTACCGCCGCTCGTCTGCCGCGTGCCCTGAATTTGATGAGACAACGCGGATATGCTTGGAGGAGCTTGCAGAGCTGGAACGGGAGAACTGCCCTTCCCTGGACCGGCCAGCGGATACCTTTGCCCGCATCCTGCGGGCCGCCGCCCCTCCTACGGGGGACGTTGGGCGGGACCGGGCCATGGGGGAGCTTTTGTACCATGTGGGACGGTGGATTTATCTGCTGGACGCTTGGGACGACCGCCAGGAGGACCAGCGGACCGGAAGCTATAACCCTATACTAACCCGCTTCTCTGGACAGTCTGAGGGGCATGAGGAGTCTGTGCGGCTCACTCTGCGGCATTCCCGCAACCTGGCTGGTTCAGCCTGTGCTCTGCTGGAGCTAGGCTGTTGGCAGGGAATTGTGGAGAATATCCTGTATTATGGCCTTCCCCAGGTGGAGAACCTGGTATTTCAGGGATGCTGGGGGAAGAATAAACGCGCCAGACGCGATAGATTAAGGAGAATGGACACATGACCGACCCTTACCAAGTATTGGGTGTAGACCCCAATGCCAGTGACGACGAGATCAAGCGTGCCTATCGGGAGCTGGCGCGGAAGTACCATCCAGACAATTATCAAAATAACCCTCTTGCCGATCTGGCAGAGGAGAAGATGAAAGAGATCAA
>DXDX01000185.1 GCA_019115265.1 Candidatus Flavonifractor merdigallinarum
GGCCGCCCTTTTGGAGGGGAGTGGAGAGGGGAACGAGAAGTTCCCCTCTCCGCCTTTTCTTTCCCCGGTTTCTTTTCTGCGAAAAGAAATCGGGCGCCACCCGCGCAGGGTGCCCGCGCGGCGAGCGCAAACACCCCCCGCCTTGGGCGGGCACAAATCCCCTCAAAAACTCAAAAGAGGTCCATCTTTTTCAGCACAATAGCCACCACGCCGATGACACCGGCGGCGATGACCAGCGGGAACCACCAGAAGTGGTCCAACGGCAGATTGGCCACATTCATGCCGTAGAAACCAAAAACAATATTGGGGATGGTGAGGAGAATGGTGATAGAGGTGAGCACCTTCATAATCACATTCAGATTGTTGGAGATGACGCTGGCAAAGGCGTCCATCATACCGGAGATAATGGACGAGTAGATGTTGGCCATCTCAATGGCCTGGCGCACCTCAATGAGCACATCCTCCAGCAGGTCGTGGTCCTCCTCATAGAGGGTGATAATCCGTCCGCGCAGAATCTTCTCCAGCGTCACCTCATTGGCTTTCAAAGAGGTATTGAAGTAGACCAGGGACTTTTCCAAATCCAGCAGCTGGATGAGCTCCTTGTTCCGCTGGGACTTGTAGAGCTGCCGCTCCATATAGGAATAAATCTTGTCAATCTGCTTCAGATACTGGAGGAAGCGCTTGGCCACCCGCAGAAGCATATAGAGAATGAAGCTAGTGCGCTTCTGAGTCTCGGCGTTGCGCACCAAGCCGTCCTGAAAGTCCTTGATGATAGAGGACTCCTTCAAACAGACGGTGATGATGTGCTTTTGGGTGACGATAATGCCCAGAGGGAGGGTGGAGTAGACCACCTGGTCGTCCTTCTCCACGGCGGGCACGTCAATAATCAGGAGGGTCTGTCCCTCCTCGGTGTCAATCCGGGAAGTCTCCTCCTCGTCCAGAGCGGCCCGGAGGAAGGTGGGCTCCACCGCCAGCGTGGCGGCCACGGTGTTCAGCTCGTCCTCGCTGGGGTAGGTCAGGTTGACCCAGCAGCCGTCCTGGATGGTGTCCAGACGGGTCATCTTGCCGTTGATGGTCTTGTGGATGGTAAGCATCTGTATCACGCCTTTCCGGCGGGTCGTTCCCCCAAAAAGGGCATAAAAAACCCGCGCGTTGTCTTGTCTCAGACCGGCGCGCAACACAACCCGCGCCGGCACTGTCGCAACACAGATCGCGCGGTCAGGAGAGGCTCAGCCCTCCCCCACACTGCTCTGCGCCGCTGCATGGTTTTGTTTCATCGGTTTTCGACTCCCAGGGTCGCTGCTCACGGCGCAGATCACTCCTTCTCTGATCGTCTATTGCACAGGGAGCATTTCTCCCCATACCGCGCTTCTCATTATAACCCGCCCTTTGTGGGATTGCAAGGGAAAAAAGCGCCCGGCACTTCCGGTGCCGGGCACTCTGGCGTGTTTCAGCGCTTTTTATTAAAAATTTCGAAAATCTGGCCCCAGCCGTCGTCGTCCACGCCCTCGCTCAGATTGGAAGAAGGGGCGGGCGTGGGGTCAATGGTGGGCTGAAATCCACCGGTGGGCGCGGCGGGGACTACGGCGGGAGCCACAGGGGCAACAGGAGCAGTGGGAGCGGCGGTGGCCTGCTGCTCCGACTTCTTCTCCCCGGCGGTGGTAAAGGGAGTGCTGGAGATGGCGCCGGGGTAGTTTTCCTCAAAGCCGGTGGCGATGACCGTCACCCGGATTTCATCCTCCAGCGAGTCGTCAAAGGCCGCGCCGAAGATGATGTTGGCGTCGGGATGGGCGGCCTGCTGCACCAGGCTGGCGGCGGTGTCCACCTCGTCCAGGCCAATGTCCATGGAGCCGGTCACATTGACCAGCACGCCCTTGGCGCCGTTGATGGAGGTCTCCAGCAGGGGGCTGGAGATGGCCATTTTGGCGGCCTCCTCCGCCTTATTCTTTCCGGCGGCCCGGCCCACGCCCATGTGGGCCATGCCCGCGTCCTTCATGACGGCGGACACGTCGGCAAAGTCCAGGTTGATGAGCCCGGTCTTTTTGATGAGGTCGGAGATGGACTGCACCGCCTGGCGCAGCACATCGTCGGCGATGGCGAAGGCGTTGGCAAAGGTAATTTTCTGGTCGGTGGCGTACTTGAGGCGCTCATTGGGGATGATCACCAGGCTGTCCACCTTGTCCCGCAGATCCTCAATGCCCTTCTCCGCCTGGCTCATCCGGCGGCGTCCCTCAAAGTTGAAGGGCTTGGTCACCACACCCACGGTGAGAAGCCCCATCTCCTTGGCAATGTCCGCCACAATGGGGGCTGCGCCGGTACCGGTGCCGCCGCCCATACCGGCGGTGATAAAGACCATGTCGGTGTTCTCCAGCGTCTTGGAGATCTGGGCACGGCTCTCCTCGGCGGCCTTGCGGCCCTTCTCCGGGTCGGCGCCCGCGCCGCGTCCGCCTGTCAGTTTCTCCCCCAGCTGCACTTTATAAGTAGCCTTGGACGCATCCAAAAAGGGCTTGTCCGTGTTGGCAGCGATGAAGTCAACCCCCTCCATCCCCGTCTCGATCATCCGGTTGACCACGTTGTTGCCGCCGCCGCCAACACCAATTACTTTGATCGAAACCACGTTATCCGGCCCAGTATCCAGTCCAAACGCCATAACTGCTCCTCCTAATGTATACGATTCAACAAGTTGTTGTCAAAAACCCTATTTTTTTCCGCTTCACTGCGGATTCTCTAAGTCTTGTTTTATTTTAGCTCGCTTTTGCTGAGCGGTCAATAGTTCCCTTCGGATTTCTGCAAAGTTTTGGAACAGCCGGGTGCCAAAGACCACCACAGCCGCCAGATAGAGCGGAATCCCCAGCTTTTCTCCCAGCCAGGCGAGAAACATGGCGATGGCCGCGTTTCCGATGGCCCCGGAGAGAAAGATACTCAGCTTGAACTGCCCCTGCAGCCGGGCCCGGACACCGCCCAGGGCGGAGTCCAATGCGGCCAGCAGACCGGCCGCCACATAGAGGGACCAGGCGGCCGGCACCGTCCACGGGCACACAAAGCCCAACACCAGCCCCACGCCCAGGCCCAATATCTCCAGCCAAAGCATCATCTCTCACTCCCTTCCGTCTCTTCCTGCGCGGGACTGAGATAGTCGGTGGCAATGGACCCGCTGTACTTTTCAATGAGCAGTTTCTCACTCATGGTCACGTTCACCTGGATTTTCCACTGGCTCAGCACGTCCACCACCCCTCCCCGCATGGTCAGGGCGTTGTAGAGGGTGGTGGGGTCCCCGATGGCGTAGAGCACGAAGGGGGCGGCCACCCGCTGGCCGTTGATGAGCACCACCGAGCCAGCACAGCGCACCTCGCTGGTGGCCAGGATGCGCTCCCCATTGAGGGAGAGGGCCTGTGCCCCCGCGTCCCGCAGCTCGTTGATGACCGAGAGCAAATCGCTGTCATGGATGAGGTAGTCGGCCTCCTCGCCGCTGGTGTTAGTGGCGGTGGAGTCCTGCAAGATGACCATGACCCCCGGCCCCTCCACGTCGGTGAGCCCGGCCACCATGGAAAGATACTCCACTTCCGACTTGAGGGCCTCGCTTCCCTCGCCGCTGGCCGCCGCGCTGCGGTAGTCCTCCAGCTCCTTCTGGGCGGTGGTCAGCTGGTCCTTCAGGCCGTCCCGCTCGTTGACCACATTGTTATAGAGCTCCTGCAAGGTCTCCAGGCGGCTGGCGCTGGTGGCGTCCACCGCGGTCTGCTGGCGCACGCTCTTGAGCTGTAAGGCCAAGAGAAAACCCAGCACCAGAAAGGCGGCCACCACCGCCAATTCCCCTCGTTTGCGTCTTTTCTGCATATCCTTCCTCCTATCCCCCGGACTGCGCAGGCTCCACCGGCGTTACACTGGCCGACGGGGCCGCCTGTTCCGGCGTCTGTGTCCCCGGAGTTTCCCCGGCGGCCTCTCCTGTTGGCGCGGCCTCAGGTTCACTCTGGCTGGGCACATACTCCGGCAGCTGCGTCTCCGGCATCCAGCGGTCTGTGGTCAGCCACGCCCGGTTTCCCTCCGTGGGGAGTGTCAGCGTCCCGCTCACCGTGCCGTTGCGGGCCTGGAGCTCCTCCAGCGCCCCGTCCAGGCGGCGGGCCTGGAGGCCAAAGTCACTGCTGTACAGCGGCACTTCCACCGTGAGCGTCCCGTCATAGCCCAGGCGGATGTCGCTCTCCGAGGTGAGGTCAATAAACTCTGTGATGTGACTGGTCATATTCCGCTCCGCCATGGCCTCCAGCAGGGCCTTGAGGCTGGCGAGCTTCGTCTCTTGCCCCTCTTCCACCGCCAAAGTGGAGCCCACCGACGGCGAGAGGGGGGTCAGGCCCAGCAGCCACGCCCGCCCCTGGGACAGGGTGGCGTCCCCCTGTTCCAGGAGCTTTCCCCGGGCGTCCATCAGCCACCAGCTTCCATTGTACTCCAGCGCGGCCACCGGCTGACTCTCGGTGACAGTGATCAGGAGGGTGTCGGGCAGCTTGCGGCTCAACGAGATGGTGTCAATATAGGGCAGCTGGGTCAGCACCTTTCGGACAATGGCGTTCTTGTCCAACTGGAAGAGATTCTGGCCCTGTTCCACCCCCGTGGCGGCGATGATCTCCTCCGCGCTGTACCGGGACTCCCCGCTGACCACAATCTCATTGGCCCGGAAAAAGACGATGCATCCGGTGAGAATGGCGGCCAGAATGAGAAGGGTGGAGAACAGCTTATAGAGCAGGCTGAACCGTCCCCGGTTGCGCCTTCGTCCGCGTCTTCTGTTCCTGGCCGCCATAGATCTGTCCTCCGCCTCTTTTGTAATCTTCGTCTGTTCAGTATAGCAGGAAGGGGAAAAGAAAGTGTGAACCAATCCTTAAAAAACTGTTCTGTGCTCTGCGGAAGGCTCCAGCTCCACCCGCCGCACCCGTCCGCCTAGAGCGGAAAGGGAGTCCTCCAGATTGGCATAGCCCCGGTCCAGGTGCCGTAGGCCGGTGATGCGGCTCTCCCCCTCCGCCCCTAGGGCGGCCACCAGCAGCGCCGCGCCGCCACGCAAATCGGCGGCCTCCACCGCCGCGCCGTGGAGGGAAGGCACGCCGCTCACTACCGCTACGCGGCCCTCTACCTTAATATCCGCCCCCATGCGGCACAGCTCCTGGGCATGCCGGTAGCGGTTTTCAAAAATGTGCTCCACAAAGAGGGTGGTGCCCCGCCCCCGGGCCAGCGCCGCCAGCACCGGCGGCTGGGCGTCAGTGGGAAAGCCGGGATAGGGGGCGGTGTGGATGGGCCGCACCCCTTTTAACCCCTCCCGGCTCACCAGCTCCACCCAGTCTGGCCCGGTGCGCACGGTACAGCCAGCCTCGGCCAGCACCGCCGTCACCGTGGAGAAGTGCCCCGGCTGGGCTCCAGTCACGGTGACCGCGCCCCCCGCCGCGGCCGCAGCCGCCAAGTAAGTACAAGCCACAATCCGGTCCCCCAGGACGGTATACTCCCCGCCGTGGAGGGGCCGTCCCCCCTGAATGAGGATGGTGGAGCTCCCCGCCCCCTGGACCTCCGCCCCCATGGCCCGCAGAAAACCCTGGAGGTCTACAATCTCCGGCTCCCGGGCGGCGTTGTGGAGGGTGGTGGTGCCCTCAGCGGTGACAGCGCAGAGCATGGCGTTTTCCGTGGCCCCCACGCTGGGGCGGGTAAAGACAATCTCTTTCCCGGTGAGCTTCCCCCGGCAGTGGAGACGCCCGCCCTCCTCCTTGACCTCCGCCCCCAGCTCCCGGATGGCGCGCAAATGCAAGTCGATGGGCCGGGGACCCAGCTCGCACCCGCCGGGGAAGGTCAGCTCCGCCTCCCCCGTCCGGCCCAGAATGGCCCCCAGAAAGATGACCGACGAGCGCATCTCCCGCATGAGGGCGTCGGGGACGCTGCTGCCGGTGAGGGCGGTGGCGTCCACGGTGAGGTCGGTTCCGTGCTGCTCCGCCCGGCAGCCCAGATGGCGCAGGATGTCCAGCGAGGCTGCCACATCCGACAGGGGCGGGCAGTTGTGAATGACGCTCTGCCCCGGCGCCAGGATGGCGGCGGCCAGAATGGGCAGGACGCTGTTTTTGGCCCCGTGGACCCGCACCCCGCCCACCAGAGGGCGTCCGCCCTCCACAATGATTGCTTGCATGGCACTTCCTCCTCGGTTGGTCTTGCTCCATCCTATGCCGGGGAGGATTAGGGGTGCTTATCCCTTTTTCCGGCGCACCAAATCCAGCAGGGTGCGGTAAATCTGTTCGCTGGCGTCGGGCACCGCCATATGACGCAGGGCCTCGCCCATGGCGTCCCGCTTTTCCTTGTGGCTCAAGAGGTCCAGGGTGATCTCATAGAGCTTCTGGGGGGTACACTCCTTTTCCGGCAGGAGCACCGCGCCCCCCGCCTGGGCCAGCACCCGGGCGTTTTTGGTCTGGTGGTCTGCCACCACATTGGGGGAGGGCACCAGCACCGAGGGCTTGGCAATGGCGGTGAGCTCCGAGATGGTGGAGGCGCCCGCCCGGCACAGCACAAGATCCGCCGCCGCCATGGCTATCGGCATATCGTAGATGTACTCCCGCACATCGACGGAGGGGTGCTCCTTCAAATCCACCCCCAGCTCGCTTAGCTCCGACTGGAGGGTACCATAGTCCCGGCCTGCGCCGTGGATGTGGTGGAAGGGCTCTCCGCCTTTGCACTCCAGGGCGATAAACTGGGCCATCTGGCGGTTCATCACCGCCGCACCCAGGCTCCCCCACACCGATACCACCACCGGGCGGTCGTCGGAGATGCCCAGCTTGGCCCGGGCCTCTTTGCGGGTGTTCTGGAAGAAGTCCCCCCGGACGGGGGTGCCGGTGACCACCACTTTCTCCGGGTGCTCATAGTGATTGCGGCTCTCCTCAAAGCCCACCATCACCACGTCCACCACCTTGGAGAGGGCCTTGGTGGTGAGGCCGGGGACGGCGTTGGACTCGTGCACGGCGGTGGGGATGCCCTTGGCCGCCGCGGCGTGGACCACCGGATAGGAGGCATACCCGCCGGTGCCCACCACCAGATCGGGCTGGAACTCCTTTAAAATCCGCTGGGCCTGCCGCTTGGAGCGGCCCATGTTCACCACCGTCTTGAGGTTGTGGCCGATGGCCGCCGGGGTGAAGGACCGGCGGAAGTTGGTGATGGTCACGGTGCGGATGTCATAGCCCTCTTTGGGCACCAGACGGTTTTCCATTCCCCCGTCCGCCCCCACAAAGAGGACCTTGCAGTCCGGGTCCCGGAGCTGGAAGAGCCGGGCCAGGGCCACGGCGGGGTTGATGTGCCCGGCGGTG
>DXDX01000026.1 GCA_019115265.1 Candidatus Flavonifractor merdigallinarum
CGGATACCATTCTGTCCCAGCATTCCCTGGAAAAAAACCGAACAACGCCTTGACTAGCGTCCCTATGTGTTGTATACTTTATACAAATTACTGGCGTCAAATATATCTCTTTGTGTCAATTTTTTGACACATTCCTTATAATTTGTAGAATTTTCCATACACGGAGGTGTCCTATGGCTCCACGAAAGAATTCGCCGGTAGCGGCGAAGGAAACACCCCTCTCCCTGTTCCTGGAGGGGAAAAACAATCACGTTCAGGAATATTTAGGCGCCCATCCCTGCTCGCAGGACGGGCAGGATGGATATATATTCCGGGTCTGGGCTCCCCACGCCTCCCACGTGGCGGTGATGGGCGACTTCAACGGCTGGAATACGGACAGCCATCCCATGACACGTCTGGAGGGCGGCGTCTGGGAGCGGTTCATCCCCGGACTGGGGCGGTACGATACATATAAGTACGCCGTGCGTGCCGCCGACGGCCGCGTGCTGGCCAAGGCCGATCCCTATGCCTTCCACGCCGAAACCCGGCCGGGCACAGCGTCCAAGCTGTACGATCTGAGCGGCTATGAATGGGGGGACGGGGCGTGGCTCCGCCGCCGGGCCGCCAAGCCCATCTACGACCAGCCGCTGAATATTTATGAGGTCCACCTGGGCTCCTGGCGGCGCACCGGGGAGGACGAGTTCCTCTCCTACCGGGATATGGCCCGTTACCTGGTGCCCTACGTCAAGGAGATGGGGTTCACCCATGTGGAGCTCATGCCGGTGACTGAGCACCCGCTGGACGCCTCCTGGGGCTACCAGTGTACCGGATACTTCGCGGCTACCAGCCGTTTCGGCACGCCCCATGACTTCATGTATCTGGTGGATCAGCTCCACCAGGCGGGGGTGGGCGTGATCCTGGACTGGGTGCCCGCCCACTTTCCCAAGGACGCCTTCGGCCTCTATGAGTTTGACGGCGAGGCCTGCTATGAATACGCCGATCCCCGCAAAGGCGAGCATGCTGACTGGGGCACCCGGGTATTTGACTTTGGGCGCAACGAGGTGCGCTCCTTCCTCTATTCCTCGGCCCATTTCTGGCTGGACGCGTACCACATCGACGGTCTGCGGGTGGATGCGGTGGCCTCCATGCTGTACCTGGATTACAGCCGCCGGGATGGAGAGTGGATGCCCAACCAGTACGGAGGCAAGGAGAACCTGGAAGCCATTGAGTTCATCCGGGATCTCAACACCGGCATCTTTGCCGCCCACCCCGACGTGATGATGATCGCCGAGGAGTCCACCGCGTGGCCCCGGGTGTCCCATCCGGTGGGACAGGGCGGCCTGGAGGGGGGCCTGGGCTTCAATTTGAAGTGGAACATGGGCTGGATGAACGACATCCTCCACTACATCAAGCTGGACCCCTACTTCCGGCAGTTCAACCACCGGGACATCACCTTCTCGCTGATGTACGCCTTCTCGGAGAACTTTGTGCTCCCCCTCTCCCATGACGAGGTGGTGCACATGAAGGGCTCTTTCATCAACAAGATGCCCGGTACGGACGACGAGAAATTCCCCGGCGTGCGGGCCTTCTACACCTATATGCTCACCCACCCCGGCAAAAAACTGCTCTTCATGGGCGCGGAGTTCGGCCAGTTCAACGAGTGGCACTATGAGCACTCCCTGGACTGGCACCTTCTCAAGCAGGAGCGGCACAAGAAGCTGCAAAAATTCTTCCAGTCGGCCAACCAGTTCTATCTGGCCAACCCGGAGCTGTGGCAGCTGGACTTCTCCTGGGAGGGGTTCCAGTGGATCTGCGCCGACGACAATCAGGGCAACTGCGCCGCCTTCCTGCGCAAGGACAAGAAGGGCCAGTTCCTGCTGGTGGTGTGCAACTTCTCCCCCATCCACCGGGCGGGCTATCAGGTGGGCGTCCCCTTCCCTGGCCGGTATGAATTGGTGTTCAACACCGACGACGAGGCCTACGGCGGCGCCGGTCTGGGCGACCACGAGCCCCTCAAGTCGGAATATATCCCCTGCCACGGCCAGGAGCAGTCCATCTCCATTGACCTGCCTCCCATGAGCGCCGTGATCTACAAGTGCATCAAGAAATTCCCGCCCCGCCGCAAAAAGGCGGAGCTTCAGCCGGCGGCCAAGCCCAAGCAGGCGGTCAAGCGCGCTGTCAAGAGCAAATCCGCCGCCAAGGCCAAGCCCGCCAAAAGTACCGCCTCCCAGGGGGAGGCCCCCGCGAAATCCACCGCCGCCAAGAAACCGGCGGTCAAGAAACCGGCAAAACCGTCCTGAGCCTCTGCGAGAGAGAGGAGCGCTTTGGGCGATTGCAATATCGCTTCCCGGCCTGTCCGGTGAGAGGGAGTGTATGGAACCGAGTCGTCGGTATCTGCAATAAGAGGTGAACGAGTTATGAAAAAGGAATGTGTGGCCATGCTTCTGGCAGGCGGACAAGGCAGCCGCCTCCACGCACTGACCAGCCATGTGGCCAAGCCCGCCGTCCCCTTCGGCGGCAAGTACCGCATCATCGACTTCCCCCTGTCCAACTGTGTAAATTCCGGTATTGATACCGTGGGTGTGCTCACGCAATACCGTCCCCTGGAGCTCAACGCCTATCTGGGCAACGGCCAGCCCTGGGATCTGGACCGCTCCGACGGCGGCGTCCACATCCTGCCCCCCTATATGCGGGAGGGCGAAAAGGGTACTTGGTACAAGGGTACCGCCAACGCCATCTATCAGAACATGGGCTTTATTGAGCTCTATGACCCGGAGTATGTCCTGATTCTCTCCGGCGACCACATCTACAAGATGGATTACTCCAAGATGCTGGCCCACCACAAGGCCGTGGGCGCGGCGTGCACCATTTCGGTGCTGGAGGTCACCCTGGAGGAGGCCACCCGCTTCGGCATTATGAATGTGGACGAGCACGACACCGTCTACGAGTTTGAGGAGAAGCCCAAAAAGCCCAAGAGCAATCTGGCCTCCATGGGCATCTACATCTTCACCTGGAAGAAGCTCAAGCAGTACCTCATCGCCGACGAGGCCGACGAGAAGAGCTCCAACGACTTCGGCAAGAACATCATCCCCGCCATGCTGAACAACGGGGAGAAGATGACGGCCTACCGCTTCCAGGGCTACTGGAAGGACGTGGGCACCATTGACTCCCTGTGGGACGCCAACATGGATATGCTCTCTCCCGACAACGGTATCGACCTGTACGATCCCGAGTGGCCCATCTTCGCCCGCACCCCCACCAAGCCCCCTCACTTTACCGGCAGCAACGCCAAAATTGAGCACTCCATGGTCACCGGCGGCTGCGAGGTATACGGCACGGTGGAAAACTCCGTACTGTTCCACTCTGTCATTGTGGAGGAGGGCGCAGTGGTGCGCTACTCCATCCTGATGCCCGGCACCGTGGTCAAGGCGGGTGCCGTGGTGGAATATGCCATTGTGGCGGAAAACAGCGTCATCGGCGAGCGGGCTAAAGTCGGCGCCTCTCCCGACGGCAGCGAAGATTGGGGCGTGGCCGTGGTGGCTCAGCACCTCACTATCGGGCCGGATGCCGTGGTCTCCCCCAAGGCCATGATCACTCGTAATGTGAAAGGAGGTGGGGTGAAATGATGAACAAACTGCACGGTATCATCTTCTCCTACCTTTCCAACCCCGACCTGCGGGAACTGACTCAGAACCGGAACACCTGCTCCATCCCCTACGGCGGGCGGTATCGGGTCATCGACTTCATGCTCTCCAGCATGGTC
>DXDX01000186.1 GCA_019115265.1 Candidatus Flavonifractor merdigallinarum
AAGAAAAGTAAGTCGGTGTTGATTGCGGTGAGGGTCCACCCGTTCCCATCCCGAACACGGAAGTTAAGCTTACCTGCGCCGAAGATACTTGTCTGGAGACGGACCGGGAAAATAGGTAATGCCGACACAAAGCGCTGGACGAAATTCGTCCAGCGCTTTTCACCCGAGTTGGTGCTGATTGCAGTGAGGGTCCACCCGTTCCCATCCCGAACACGGAAGTTAAGCTCACTTGCGCTGAAAATACTTGTCTGGAGACGGACCGGGAAAATAAGTAGTGCCAACACACGACGCGGACAGAGGAATCTGTCCGCGTTTTGTCTATACAGAAAAAAGAAGGAGGAAGTTGTATGATTCTGAACTTTGCACAGATAGAAACTAAGGTGCTGGAGCACTTTAACGGCGGTGAGAAAGAGCTCCGCGCCCAGATGCAGGTGGACGAGTGGAATAAAATTTTGCATGGGACTTTGGTACCGGGCGCATCGGTAGGTCTGCACACCCATGAGACCAGCAGCGAGATCATCTACATCCTCCAGGGGCGGGGTACCGTGCTCTATGACGGCGCCTATGAGCCGGTGGAGGCCGGTGTGTGCCACTACTGCCCCAAGGGGCACAGCCATAGCCTGATCAACAACAGCGAAGAGGATTTAATCTTTTTCGCTGTGGTGCCCAACCAATAAAGAGCAAACAGCCCCTGCGGAACACTCCGCAGGGGCTGTTTTTGTCAGGTTTCCCCTTCTGGAGGGAAGCCGTATTTTGCAATCTGACGGCGCATCCAATTGCCCCGCTTGTAGTAAATGAGGAACAGGAACGAGGTCAGCACCCAAGTGATGGGGTAGCTGAGGAGCAGGGTGCCCAGCGTCTTGTGGAAGGGAAGGACAGTAAAAATCCACACCACACGCAACACACATACCCCGCCGCAGGTGAGCAGCATGGGCTTGATGGAGTCGCCTGTGCCGCGAATGGTGGCGGAACAGATTTCAATGAGGACAAAGGTGCAGTAGAAGGGCGCCATCATCCACACCATCTGGGAGCCGATGGCCAGAACAGCGGCATCTTTGGTGAAAATACGCAGAAGCGGATAGGAGAAACCGCAGAATACCGCGCTGCAAAATAGCGTGATGCCCAGCAGCATCCCGCCGCCCACCAGAGTTCCGCGGCGCACCCGGTGATACTTCTGAGCCCCGAAATTCTGACCTACAAAGGTGGTGAGGGCCACACCCATCGCCCCGGAGGCCATCCAGTAAAAGGCGTCCAGCTTGGACAGTGCGGTCCAGGCGGCCACGGTGTCTGTGCCAAAGGAGTTGATACAGGACTGGATGAGGATGTTGGACAGGGTGTACATGTCCGACTGGAGGCCGGTGGGCAGTCCAATGCGTACCACTGATTTCAGAATATCTTTGTGAAAGCGGACTTCCCGCCAGCGCAAAAAGAAGATGGAGCCCGGATGGCACAGGACAATCAGCACCAGCACGGCCGCTACCACTTGGGAGAGCACGGTGGCCAGCGCCACGCCAAATACCTTCAGACCCAGCACCACCACAAAGAGCAAATCCAAGACAATGTTGGTAAAGCAGGCGGCGATGAGGAAATAGAGCGGACGCTTGCTGTCCCCCACGGCCCGCAGAATACTGGAGCCTACATTATAGAGGAAGGAGGCAATGGAGCCCAGAAAGTAGATGCGCAGGTAGGTGAGGGCATAGTCCATCACCTCGCTAGGGGTGCCCATGGCGGCCAGAAGAGGCTGGGAGAGCAGAATCCCCACCACCATGACCGCCACACCAGCGGCCAGCGCCAGCGCCACAGAGGTGTGGACGGTGCGGCGCACCTCATCTACCCGGCCCGCGCCGTAATACTGGGCTACAATAACCGTCGCACCGGAGGACAGGCCCACAAACAGATTGACCAGAAAATTGATGAGTACCGCTGTGGGACCGCCTACCGCGGCCAGCGCCGCTTTGCCCACAAAGTTTCCCACAATGATGGCATCCACCGTGTTGTACAGCTGCTGGAAAAAGGTGCCCAGCAGAATGGGAAAAAAGAACGTCAGCAGCGGCCGCCAAATGGAGCCCTCTGTGATGCGATTTTCCAAGCATATCCCCCTCTCAGCGACAAAAAGTCCCCTAATGTGTCAAGTGGAAGGATACTCCAAAGCCGCACAGAAGTCAAGCGTTGACAGGCCGGTTTCTGGGGGATAGAATGAAACGAAATGGCCCGCACGCCCAACATGGGCGGCGGACCGGAGAGAAAGGAAGGACCAGTTGTGGATTGGATGGAATTGCGCGGCGCTCTGCGGGGCGTGTGTGCCTATAAACACTTGATGGATGCGCCGGTGATGGCACTGGTGCAGGAGCTGCTGGACGCGCTGAACGCCGGGCGGGGCGAGGAGGCCCTGGAGGGCTATACACGCCTCTTCTATACCTTGAAGGAGGAGGGGAAACAGAGCCTGGGCAGCTGGCTCTATGACGCGCTGCGCTATCAGGAGTCGCCCTACGCCCGTATGGTGGAGAAGGGACCCTATGACGCGGTGCTGGAGCGGGCGGCCCGGCAGGATGTGGCCACCCTGTCCGCCCTGGCCCAGCTGGAGTGTGAGGCGCTGACGGACGCGCTGGTGGGATGCCTGCCGAAGTCCATGATGGCGGTGGTGGACGCCCTGCCCCGCTGGGAGAGCGGCGCAGAGCTCTCCTTTGAGGAGCTGACCGACTTTTACCGCACCCACGGCTGCGGGCTCTTCGCCCGCTACCGGGCCTTTTTGTGGGAGAGTGGGCAGCTCTGGCCGGTGGAGGACCCGGACAGCCCCAAGCCGGAGGAAATGCTGGGCTATGAGCGCCAGCGCGACCAGGTGGTGGCCAACACTCGGGCCATGCTGGAGGGGCGGCTGGTGAACAATGTGCTCCTCTATGGGGACAGCGGCACCGGCAAGTCCGCCACCGTCAAATCTCTGCTGTCCCTCCCCGGCTTTGAGGATTTACGGCTCATTGAGGTGCAGAAGGAGGAGCTGGCCGACTTGCCCGACCTCATCCGCACGCTCGCCGGCCGGCGGCGGAAGTTTATCCTCTTTATTGATGATTTGGCCTTTGACCAGGATGACCGGACCTATTCCGCCCTCAAGACCATTTTGGAGGGCGGTCTGGAGCGCCGTCCCGCCAATGTGGCCATCTACGCCACCTCCAACCGCCGCCATCTGGTCCGCCAGACCTTCTCCGACCGGGCGGGGGATGAGGTGGACGCCTTTGAGACCATTCAGGAGAAAACCTCCCTCTCGGAGCGCTTCGGCCTGCGGATTCCCTATCTGGCCCTGAACAAGACGGATTTTCTGGACATGGTGGAGCGCATGGCCGCCCTCTATGGGGTGGAGATGGACCGGGAGGAGCTGCGCGCCGGTGCGGTGCGCTGGGAGATGCACCACCCGGGCCGTACGCCCCGCGTGGCCCGGCAGTTTATCGCGAGCCTCGCCCTGTCGTAAAAAAGTGGAGAGGGGAACACAAAGTTCCCCTCTCCATTTTTTTCTTTCCTGTGTTTTCTTTGTAAGAAAGCGGCGCCCCGTCCGGCGGGGGGAACCCCCGCACCGGGTCAGGAATGGGAATGAGACTGACTGTGCCCCTCGTGGCAGTGGCAGCACCCGGAGCAGTTTCCGCTGCACCCGGTGCACCCGCCCTGTTTGCGCGTTTTCCACAGGTGCCGGACGGCCAGCGCAACCACACCCAGCAGGAGAAGGCCGGTAATCAAAGTGGGGAAAAAGGTAGGGTCAGACATAAGTTCTCCTTTCGGTATCATCAAGAGAATCAGGCCCGGACCGCCTCCACCGCCCGCAGGCGGTGGCCCTCCCCCTGGTAGCCCTTGCGGAAGAGAAGGCAGACGATACCGGCCAGCAGCAGGAAAGCCACAATGGTAAAGGGGTTGAAGGCCACTTCGCCGGTGATGAGCCCGCCCAGCTGGTAGACAATGAGGGAGACCACATAGGCCAGCAGGCACATATACCCGATGGCGCCCATGGTCCACTTGGGGTTGTTCATCTCCCGTTTGATGGCACCCATGGCGGCAAAGCAGGGAGCGCACAGGAGATTGAAAATCATAAAGGAGTAGGCGGAGAGGGCGGTGAAGTCCAGCGCCAGCAGATTCCAGATCTCGTCGCCGGTCTCACTGAGCTCTCCAGCAAAATTATACACCACACCATAGGTGTTGACCACCTCTTCTTTGGCGATGAGACCGGTAAAGGTGGCCACAGCGGCCTGCCAGTGGCCAAAGCCCAGGGGCTGGAAGATCACCGCGACTGCGCTGCCAATGGCGGCCAGCAGGGAGTGGTTGTTGTCCTCCACCGCCTGGAAAACGCCGTCCACATAGCCGTAGCCCTGGAGGAACCACAGGACAATGGAGGAGAGGAGGATAACCGTGCCGGCCCGCTTGATAAAGGACCAGCCCCGCTCCCAGGTGCCCCGCAGCACATTGCCCGGATTGGGAACGTGGTAGGGGGGCAGCTCCATCACAAAGGGGGCGGGCTCCCCGGCGAACATCTTGAACTTCTTGAGCATAATGCCGGAGAGGACGACCGCTCCAATGCCGATGAAAAAGGCAGAGACGGCCACCAGAGCGGAGCCGCCGAAGATGGCCCCGGCAAACATGCCGATAATGGGCATTTTGGCACTGCACGGAATGAAGCCGGTGGTCATAATGGTCATCTTCCGGTCCCGGTCCTGCTCAATGGTGCGGGAGGCCATAATACCCGGCACGCCGCAGCCTGTGGCCACCAGCATGGGGATGAAGGACTTGCCGGACAGACCGAAACGGCGGAAAATCCGGTCCATGATGAAGGCCACACGGGCCATATAGCCGATGTCCTCCAGAATGCACAGCAGCAGGGAGAGCACCAGCAGCTGGGGCACAAAGCCCAGCACCGCGCCCACACCGGCCACAATGCCCTCCTGAATGAGGCCATAGAGCCACTGGGCCACAACGGGTTCCCCGGCGGCATTGAGCAAAAAGCGGTCAAAGAGGGCGGGGACCCACGCTCCAAAGAGCACATCATTGGCCCAGTCGGTGCCGATTTTACCGATGGAGATACTCCAGCCCCCCATGGCGATGGCATACACCAGGAACATCACCCCGGCGAAGATGGGGAGGGCCAGCACCCGATTGGTGACGATGCGGTCAATTTTGTCCGAGGTGGACAGGCCCCGCTGGGTCTTTTTCACGCATCTGGCCACCAGCTGGCTGATGTAGGTATAGCGCTCATTGGTGATGATGGACTCGCTGTCGTCGTCCATGGCCGCTTCACAGCCGCAGATAATCTCCTCCAGGCGCTGGCGCTCCATATGGCCCAAATCCAGCGACTCCAGCACCTTTTCGTCCCGCTCAAAGAGCTTGACGGCAAACCAGCGGGCGTTTTCCTCCGGTACCTGTGTGCCCACCAGCGCTTCCACCTGGGTGAGGGCCTCTTCCACCGCCTGGTCAAAGGTGTGCTGGCGGGCAAAGTGATGGCCCCCCTCCGCGGCCTTGGCAGCTTCCTGGGCCGCCTCCAGACAGCCCTCATTCTTGATGGCGGAGGTCTCCACCACCGGACAGCCCAGGGCGGCGGAGAGCTTTTTCACATCAATGGAATCCCCCTGGCGGCGCACCACGTCCATCATATTCAGGGCGATCACGACCGGGATGCCCAGCTCCATCAGCTGAGTGGAGAGGTAGAGATTGCGCTCAATGTTGGACGCGTCCACCAGATTTAAAATGGCGTCCGGCTTCTCCTGGATGAGATAATTACGGGCCACCACCTCCTCCAGCGTATAGGGGGAGAGGGAGTAGATGCCCGGCAAGTCGGTGATGGTCACATCCTTGCGGCCCTTCAGACGGCCCTCTTTCTTCTCCACCGTCACCCCCGGCCAGTTGCCCACAAACTGGCTGGAGCCGGTCAGGGCGTTAAACATGGTGGTCTTGCCGCAGTTTGGATTGCCGGCAAGGGCAATTGTAATGGACATAGTACCTTCCTCCTCGGCTGCCGCCTTGTAGTTGTCTTGAGCTAACTGTTGCGCAAAAAAAGAGCAGTCACTCCACCAGGATGTTCTCTGCGTCTCCCTTGCGGATGGACAGCTCATAGCCCCGGACGGTAATCTCCACCGGGTCGCCCAGCGGCGCTACCTTGCGTACATAGACCGATGTCCCCTTGGTAAGACCCATATCCATAATCCGGCGGCGCAGCGCCCCCTCGCCGGTGAGCTTGCGCACCGTGACCGTCTGGCCGCATTTGACCTCTCGCAGCGTTCCCATCTTGCCTCTCCCTTCCACAGAAATCATGCCCATTCAGGCACCATCAGACCAAAATCCGGTTGGCCATGCCCATGCTCAGCGCCACACGGGTGTCCTTCACATGGACAATGAGATTTCCGCCCAGCTGAGAGACCACCGTTACCGGCGTCCCCTCCACAAAGCCCAAATTTCCCAAAAAGCGGCGGACCTCGTCCTTTCCGCCCACCCGTTTCACGGTGGCCTCCTGGCCCGGACGCATCATTGTCAGCGGCATTGCCATAACACTCCCCATCCTTCCGTACACATTCTCGCACGGATTGATTTCGCGATTGCGTGAGTTAGACTATCCTAACCCATCTGGAACGGCGTTAGTTTACCACGGCTAACTTGCCTTGTCAATGGGATTTTGAAATTTTTTCTTCCGCCTTGTCTCTGTTTGCTGGTTATGCTAAAATAAAACTATTCTGTGCATGAAATCTGCGGTATGTTGACAGGAGGAGCAGCTGGATGAAGATACAGGAATCCGCCGAAAACTATCTGGAGAGTATTCTGGCCCTGAAAGAGGAGAAGGGCGCGGTGCGCTCCATTGACATCGTGCATCATCTGGAATTCTCCAAACCCAGCGTCAGCCGGGCCATGAGCCTCCTGCGGGAAAATGGCTATATCACCATGGACAAAGAGGGCTATATCGAGCTGACGGAGGCGGGGCATGAGATTGCCGCCCGCATCTACGAGCGGCACCAGCTCTTTACCCAGTGGCTCATCCGTCTGGGGGTGTCCCCGGATGTGGCCGCCGCCGACGCCTGCCGCATTGAGCACGATGTGAGCGACGAGACCTTTCAAAAGCTCAAGGCCCACATCCACGCGGCTGGTTTGGACACATAAAACAACGGATTTAATCGCGGTGTAGGGAGGGGAGCGAGTATGGAAAACCAGTGGGAGACGTGGGACAACGCCTCCTTTGTCCGCTTCTGCATGGAGCGCTATTATCAGGAGACCTTGGAAGAGAGCGAACAGTCGCTGTATCTGCCGGCGAAAGCGCCTACCGATGACCCTCTGGACGGCGGCGTTCCAGCCCGGATGCAGGCGGGGCCGGAGCAAGACGGCTGGGTGCGCTGGCAGCTGCTGCCCTCCGAGGTGACGGAAGAGGATCTCAATCAGCTGGAGCGGGAGTTGGGCGTGTCGTTTCCTCCGCTCTTTCGGGTGTTCCTCTCCACCTACTATCACTTTTTTGGCGCGATTACAGGGGGGAGAGTGCCCGACCAGTCCTCCGACTGCCCCCTCTCCGACCTTCGGGAGGTGTGGCATCCCGACCCCACCAGAAATCAGTACCTGCCCTTTGCATCCAGCGAGCTCCTTGGAGCGTATCTCTGCCTGGATGTCTCCCATCTGCCCCAGGAGGAGAAGTGCCCGGTGGTCAGTTTCCCGCTGGATGAGGTCTATGGTCTGGACGAGAATGCGATTACCCGGGCGCAGCTGGAGGCTATCGCACAGCCGGTTAGCCCCAATTTTAAAACCTATCTGGCAGAGGTGTTTTTGAAAGGTGGAGCGTGCGGCGATTTGGCGTAAATTTTCACAGGAGGTGAGGGAATGGAGTATGTGAAAGAGGTCTTTGCCCACTATGACCGGCAGTATATCCGGGTGTATCAGGCCTACAACCCCGCCATTGCAGAGGAGGCGGTGGCGTTGCAGACCTTTGGGGCGAAGTTTAACCTCAACCGTATGACTTAGATTAAGCCCTCCTTTCTGTGGATGATGTACCGCTCCAACTGGGGCACCAAGAAAAATCAGGAGTGCATTCTGGCGCTGGACATCTACCAGAGCACCTTTCAGAAGCTGCTGGAGCAGGCGGTGCTGCCCTCGCCCGACTCCACCAGCTATACTGGCGCGGAGTGGGAACGGGCCTTTGACGAGACTATGGTCTACTGCCAGTGGGACCCGGACCGGAGCGTCAACGGCAATGCCCTCCCGCGTGCGGCCATCCAGATTGGCCTGAAGGGGAGCACCCTGCGGGACTTTCTGGACACCGGCATTGGCCGGATTCAGGATTTGACGCCCCAGGTGCGCAAGTGGAACGAGCAGCGCAAGCGCGGCGCGTTCAGTTCCAGACAGCTTCCAGCCGAGCGGCTCTATCCAGTACAGGACAGGGCCATTCGCAAGCGCCTCCATATGAAATAGAAGGGGAGTTCCGTCGGAGGGATTTTTTCTCCAATACATTGACAAATGCAAATCTATCAGTTAATATAGAGCGGTAAGAACGGGAAAACCAGAGAGGGGGAGGAGCGATGCCGGAACAGGAGGCGCTCTTTGCGGCGCTGGGGGACGAGGTGCGGCTGCGTCTGCTGGAGACGCTGGAGCACGGCCCCCAGAGCGCGGAGGCTTTGGGAAACGCGCTGGGGCTGACTCAGACAGAGGTCGGAGCGCATTTGGCGGTGCTGGAGCGCTGCGGTCTGGCGTCCAAGGGCCCGGCGGGCTGGGCACTCACCGATGGGAGCCTCAGCGCGGTAAAGGGTCTGGCCCAGGTGCTGCTCCCCCTGCGCAGCCGACCCCCGAAGAAAGGAGATTCTGCCATGCAGCGGAAAAAACTCTATGTGCTCACCGGCTTTCTGGGCGCTGGAAAGACCACGGTGCTCCTCCACATTCTCAAGGAACTGGAGGGGAAGCGGGTAGGCGTCATCCAAAATGAGTTTGGAAAACTCAGCATCGACGGGGAGATTCTCCGCCGGGACGGTATCACCATGACGGAAATCAGCCGGGGCTCCATTTTCTGCTCCTGCCTGAAGCTCAATTTTGTCCAGGCGCTGGCGGAGATGGGGCAGCAGGATTTGGAATACGTCTTTGTGGAGAGCTCCGGTCTGGCTGACCCCTCCAATATTGAGGAGATTCTGGAGGCGGTGAAGGTGCTGGCTGGGGATGTGTACCAGCTCAAAGGGGTTTTGTGCCTCATTGACGGGGCGCAGTTTTTACAGCAGCTCTCCGATGTGGCCACGGTGGACCGGCAGCTGGCCCACTGTCACCTGGCCATTGTCAATAAGGCCGACCTCATCGACGAGGAGCAGCTCTCCCAGGTTCTGGCCGCTCTGCGGAAGGTGAACCCCCGCTGTGCCCTTCAGGTGTGCAAGAATGGGGCGGTGGACCTCTCCTTCCTGGAGGAGGATTTGATGGCCCTCCAGTGGGCCGCCTGTGAGGACAGCCTCAACAGCCCCGACAACAAGCCCAAGACCCTCTCCCTCACCGCCCCCGGCGTGGTGCCCAAGGCGAAGCTGGAGGCCTTTTTGCACGCTGTTCTGCCGGAATGCTACCGCATCAAGGGCTTTTTCCTCCTGGAGGACGGGTGGAATCAGGTGGATGTGGTGGGTCCCCAGATTGACTATAAGCCCGCCCCGGAAAAGGAGGAGTCCCATCTGGTGTTCCTCTCCAAGGTGGGACCCAAGGTCATCCGCACCATTGACAATGCCTGGCGGGAGCAGGTGGGCCTGCCCATGAAATTGCACAATTGAGGTGAGGAATGTGGAAATCAAAGTGATTGGCACCGGGTGTCCCGACTGTAACGCCCTGTATACCCACACCTTAGAAGCGCTCCAGCGCCTGGGCCTGGAAGCCCATGTGGAAAAGGTGGAAGACCTGGTGGAGATGGTGAAGCTGGGGGTCATGCAGGTCCCCACCCTGATGGTGGACGGAACGGTCCGCTCCGCTGGCCGAATCCTTACCACTGAGCAGGTCTGTAAACTGCTGAAAGACTGACAGAGCCCAATTAAAGCAAAAAGACCGCCGCAGTTCCCCGAATTTCGGGGACTGCGGCGGTTTTGTCGGTTAAGCGGCGGGAGTGCGTTCTTTGTCCTGAGGGTGGCTGGCAGCGGGGTCCAGGGGGAGAACCAACATTTTTCAAGCGATCATTGGAATATGAAGTCTTAAGAAATCCTAAAAAGTATAATAACATCTAGATTTATAAATAAATAGAGATTCTTCTTAAAAAATCCAGATTTGGTTATTGCTTTTTTTAGCAAAAATGTTATTATAATTTAAAAGGAGGTGAAGTATATGGAATGGCTTTCAAGTCCGCATTCTAGAATTGGGTTGATTTTAGTTCTCTTTGTATGTGCCATATGTCTTTTTAGCCAATTATTTGCGATTCAAGCAAGCACTTATTCCAACTTGCAGGATGGGAGCCCCTCTGCAGAGCATACACCAACCCAATCCGAGTTCAACTTTTCAGATCGTGAGGAACTTTACCACTACGCCTATATGGACTTGGAAAGTGCTACGGAAGAAGAAAAAGAGCGAATTCTTGCAGCCAGGAAAAAAATTATCTGCAATGCGGAATGGGCAGCGGATGATGTGAATGTCTGTGTTGTGGATTCCGACGGAAATGTGAAAGAAGAGTTGCCCCATTTTTCAGAGCTCTTCCCTTCTGATTGGAAAGCTCCTTCTCTTTACTAAATAATTATTGTTATAGCATGAATAAAATGGGAGGACATTATGAAAAAATTCGAATTTTCATGTTGAGCGTTCTCGTTTGTTTCTTAGCTATTCCTGCTTCCGCAATGAATGAAACCACCAACGACATTGAAAAATATGCTTATATGGAGTTTGAGACGGCTCCGCAAGTGCTTCAGCCCAAAATGCTCGAAGCACGTAGCGATATTATTTTTAACACTTCTTGGATTGCTGATGATCTGAACGCGTATGTGATAGATGAGGAAGGAAATATTGTGGAGGAACTTCCACATTTTTCTGAGGTATTTCCAAACGACTGGGATATTCCTGTATTTCCTGTGAATAAAATAGAGCGCACTGTCATGCCTCTAGACGATGAAATTATGCAATTTACATATGACGAATGGCTGACTTATCCCTCAGAAGAATATGTTACTCCGCCATTTTGTACCGTTAGCACATTGGACTTTCCGGGAACTTCAGCTGAATATCATGTAAGGTGGATTGCAACGAATGCTACATATACTGTTCTGCCTAGTGATGCTACCTATAATCTTGCATATACCGATGCAGATACAGGTAGAACTTTGGGCTCTAAGATATACATCGGAAAAGGGGCTGGTCTGCGTGTTGAATTCCCGTATGACTCAGATTATCGTGTAAACATACATGCAAGTACATTTGATCAGCCAGGTGATTGGATAATATTCGTAGGCTTTCAGATGGAGCGTCCATAAGGTCAGTATACAAATTTCGGTTCTTGATTCTCTTTTGAGATATTTTCAAGGCCCCCAGATCTAGATAGATCCGGGGGCCTTGACATAAATTAAAGATCAGATCTTAAGGCGGTTTTGTCAGTTAAGCGGCGGGGGTGTGTTCCTCGTCCTGCGGGTGGCTGGCGGCGGGGTCCAGAGGAAGCACCACCGTCATGCGGGTGCCCACCCCCACCCAGGAGTCCACCTCAAACCAGCCGCCGTGGCGCTCCACAATCCACTTGGCAATGGAGAGGCCCAGGCCGGTGCCGCCGGTCTGGCGGGTGCGGCTCTCATCGGTGCGGTAGAAGCGGTCAAAAATGTGGGGGAGGGAGGAGGCGTCAATGCCCTGTCCCTCGTCTAGAACGGACAGCCGGGCGGTATCCCCCCGGCGGCACACCGAGAGGGTGATGCGTCCCCCGGCGGGAGTGTATTTGATGGCGTTGTCCACCAGAATACGCAGCGCCTGCTTGGTGAGGCCCACATCGGCCTTCACCGGCACCGCTCCCTGCCAGTTGGCGGAGAAGCGGTGGGTCTGGTCAATCATCTCCGTCTCCTTGTATACCTCAGCCGCTACGGCGGTGAGGTCGAAGGTCTCCAGCTCAATGTGCATGGAGTCGTTGTCTCCCCGGGCCAGAAAGAGGAGCTGTTCCACCAGCTCCTTCATGGAGTCGGCCTCCCCCCGGATGGCGTCAATGGCCTCCTGCCGGGTCTCCGGGTCGTCCTTCCCCCAGCGGTTGAGGAGGTTGGCGTACCCCTGAATGACAGCAATGGGGGTGCGCAGCTCATGACTGGCGTCGGAGACAAAGCGCATTTGGGAGCGGTAAGCGGCGTTGATGCGGTCCAGCATGGCGTTGATAGCGGCGGCCAGGGTCTGGAGCTCTTTCTGGGTGCCGGGGACGGAGATGCGCCGGTCCAGGTGGGTGGCGTTGATCTGGTCCAGTTTGCCCGCCAGGGCCTGGAGCTCTTCGGGGGACATGGCCCCGCCGCTGCCCAGGCGGCTGGCGGCGGCGGCCAGCTCCTGAATGGGCTTGAGGGTCTTGCGGATGGTGCCGGCGTTTTTAAAGAGATTGCACAGCAGGGACAGGCCCTGACACACCAGCAGAATCCGCAGGGCCAAGCTCATCACCGTCACCGGCGCTTGAATGTCCAGCGTAATGGCGTAGGCCTCCCCGGTGGAGCGCTCCAGCTCCACCGTATACACCGCCCGTGTGACCTGGGGGCCGGTGCCGCTGGCAAAGCCGCCGTGAAAGTCCAGGGTGTGCCGGGCGTCCTCCAGACCGGACAGCGAGGGAAAGAGGGGATAGGTGTAGCCCTCCGGCTCCCGGTCCAGGGCGGTGATGGTGTAGTTCCCCGCCGCCATCCACGCGGTGGCCTCGGCGGAGGGGACGCCCCGCGCCTCCACCAATGCGGCCAAATTGGCGCACTGGTGCTCCGCCCAGAAGAGAAGTCCCCCCAGGCTCAGGGCGATGAGCAGCAAATCCATCCCCAGATAGATGCCCAACAGACGGAAAAAGAGCCGGGTATTGAGCCGCAGGACAATGGAGGAGTTGAGCCGCCCGGCGGTGTTGGTATGGGCGGATTTGGCCATGGGAATCACCTGCCTGTGGATAAGTGGGGGTAATGTGTGTTCAGCCAGTGGAGCACCGGCCCCAGCGCCTCCGCGTTCACCCAGTCCGCCCCGTGGAGCAGGGCCTCACAGGCGGTCTCCTGCGCGGCATTTTGTGGGGGATGGCGGAGAATGAGGTGCTTCATGGGGGCCATCATGAGCTTGGAGAGCCCCCGGAGCCGCTCCGGCGCGTAGCCGCCCCGCAGATAGAAGCAGGGCAGCGTCTCCAGATGGTTGTCTTGGACCAATTTGCGCATGTCCGCCTCGGTTCCCTCCATCATCCCCACCGGGCACACCGCCACGACTTGATAGCGCCGCATAGCCTTCCGCAGACCCATAATCCGCCCCGCCCGCAGCCAGCCCAAAAAGAGGACGGTGCTGCCGGCGGCGGGGGCCTCCGGGTCCTGGAGGGAGTAGGCGGGCAAATCTGCCGCCTGGGAGAGGAGGGCGGCATAGCGGGCGGTAAAGCCGGTGGCGCTGGTGTAGACAATGGCGCTGCATTCCATACAAAATCCCTCCTCAGCCCTGTTCCCGGATGACATAGCCCACCCCGCGGACGGTGTGGATGAACTTCTCCCCAAAGGGCTCCTCCAGCTTGGCCCGTAGAAAGCGGATGTACACATCCACCGCGTTAGTTTCCCCCGCGTAGTCAAAGCCCCACACATGGTCCAGCAGGGACTCCCGGGAGACCACCTTTTCCTTGTTCTCCAGCAGATAGTGGAGTAGATCAAATTCCCGCCGGGTCAGCTCCACTACGGTACCCTGGACGGTGACACAGTGGCGGTCCACGTCCAGCACCAGTCCCCCCACACGCAGGGTATTGGAGGGGGGCGCGGCGGCGGTGCGCTTGCGCAGGGCGGCCCGGATGCGGGCCAGCAGCTCCTCAATGGCGAAGGGCTTGGTGATGTAGTCGTCCGCCCCGGAGTCCAGGCCGGAGACTTTGTCCACCACCGTGTCCCGAGCGGTGAGCATGATGACGGGGAGGGTGTCATTCTCCCGGCGCAGGCGGCGGAGCACCTCCATCCCCGATAGGGCGGGGAGCATGATGTCCAGCAGGACCAAATCAAACGAACCGCTCAGGGCCCGCTCTAGGCCAGTGCGCCCGTCAAAGGCCTTTTCCACCTCATAGCCCTCATAGCGCAGCTCCAGCTCCACCATGCGGGCCAGCTTTTCCTCGTCCTCCACCAGCAGGATGCGTTCTGCCATATCCCATTCCCTCCAAAACTTTGTCAGGATTTTTTATTCCGGCGGTGCTTGCCCCGCTTCAAATCCTCAATCGCGTCCGCCACTGCGCCCAGCACGTCATTCACCGCCCGGCGGTCCAAATCCGGCCCGGCGCAGCGGTAGCGGCACCCCAGCAGCAGCCCCAAAATCAGCAGCGGCGCTATAATGTGGAACACCACCACTAGAGCCACCAGCAGAATGACAATGGGGACCGCCGTGCGCAGACGGCCCTTCCACCAGATTTCCACTTGATTTCCGGTGCGGGGATCCAGGATGTGCAGCAGCGCCCACACCCCCTCCCGCAGGCGGTGGGCAAACCGCCCGTTTCCGCTTTTGTCGGAGAGGGGGGGCGCCTGAGCGGCAGTGGGGGGCGGCACCGCCTGCCCCGGCCGGGTGGAGTAGGCGCCGCCCCGGCCCGGTCTGGCCCGGCCTTGGCGCTCTAAATCCAGCAGGGTGTCCAGCAAACTGCCCTCATGGGCCGCCAGCAGACGGGCGGCCTCCTCCCGGGACACATCCGCCTCCTGGCGCAGACGGGCCACCAGCTCCGGCGTCACTTCCATAGCGCTCCCCTCCTCTCCATTTGGTAGATTCAGTATACCCGCTTCCGGCAAAAGGGGCCTTTAGTGCGGGTTAAAAACGGATTAAAATTCCTGTGGCGGCACAAAAATCAGTGCCACCACAGGAAGAAATGAAACGCGTCCCAATTACTTTGACAGCAGAATGACGACAATCCCAATCAAAACAGCTGCCAAAAGCGCGGGGAACAGCAGGGAGGAGGTTCCCACAGCTTACTCCACCTCCACCGGCTCATCGCTGGGGTGTTTCAGACCGTCTTTCAAGAGGTGGAGCTGGCGCTGGAAGCTGCGGATGTCCGCAATGGGATACCAGCGCACGTCAAAAGCAAAGCCGCCGCCGGGGAAAGACACCAAAAACAGGGTCTGACGCTTGAGAAAGTAGAGCAGATAGAGGAGAATGGCGGCAATCAGGCAGACAAAGCCGATGATGTGGTCATTCTCCATGGCCAACAGAACCAAGGGCACAATGGTCAGGAGAATGGCCAGGAACAGAATACCGGTATAGCGGATGTGGGTGAATGCGGTAAAGGTGATGTCCTCCAGGGACACTACCCCCTCTTCGGTGGTGTGCTGGAAGAGTTTGCCCGGGCCGTTGAAGTTGCGGCCCTTGTAGTAAAAGCGCTTTTGGGTCAAAACCCCCACGCTTTTGTGAATGGATCCCCCGGCCAGAAAGTTTTGCAGGTAGTTGGAACCGATGCTGGACACCACATGTTCGTCCGGCTCCAGCAGGGCGGAGTGGCTGTTGTCCGGCGGAGTCTGATTGTCCATTCCCTCCGGTGCGGGGGTGGGTTCCTGAAAGCGGGGGTAGGGGTCCGCGGTCTGCTGTGCGCCGGAATAGGAGGCCCCATTCCAGCTGGGGGCGGCCTCCGGCTGTGCGCTGGCCAGACTGCTTCCGCAGAACCGGCAGAACGCGGCGCGGTCCTCATTGCTCTGACCACAGTTGGGACATACCTTCATGCAACGTTCTCTCCTTTACTCTCTCTTTTGGGATAAAAAATGGCATTCTCCTGCCGGGGAGGAAAGGAGAACACCGTTTTTGCCCAGTATTGGGGCAGGAGACCGGGCAGTCGGGTCTGGACTGCCTCCAATACATGGATGATTATACTCAGTTTGGCAGAGAGTTTCAAGAGAGGAAAGGAGATTAAGAGGCCCGATTACACGCCGCTCAGCTGGTCTCCTTCTCCACCAGGACCCAGGGGGACACCAGCGGCTGACAGCTCTGCCCCTCCATCCAGCGGAAGAGCAGTTCCGCCGACATCCGCCCCACATTGTACTGTCCGTGGGAGAGAGAGGTGATGCGCAGAGGGGCCATTTCACTGTACTGGCTGTTGTCAAAGCTGACCACCGCCATCTCCTCCGGCATTTTTACCCCCCGTTTGGCCAGCTGGGTCACCAGACGGTTGGCGATCTCGTCATTGTAGCACACCACAGCGGTGCAGTCGGTGAGCACCGCCTCCAGCTCCTCGGTGGAGCCGCCGGAGAGGAGTTTTTCCTTGAATTCCGTGCCATACCAGAAAATCTGTCCGTCCTCCATGGGCAGGTCGTACTCCCGCAGAGCGGCAGCATATCCGGCGTAGCGCTGGTGACCCTGGATGTCGTCATTTTTGAAAATCCCGGCGATGCGGCGGTGTCCCTTGCGGTAGAGATACTCCACCAGCTGGTGCCCGCCGCCGTAGTTGTCATCCAGCACCGAGAGGGTGCCGGTGAGCTCGGGATAGTTGCAGTGCATAAAGAGGATGGGCATACCTTTGGCAATGAGCTTGCGGTATAAATCCAGGTTGGGATTGGGCAGGGCGGTCTTGGTTCCCTCCACCAGCACCCCGTCCAGGGGCTGAGTGATGAGGCGCTGGAGAATTCGCCGCTCATTGGCCACCTGATTCTGGGTAGCGAAGAGGACGGGGGCGCTGTTGTTGGCCGCCAGCACCGTCTCAATCTCCCGCAGAATGCTGGGGAAGATGTAGTCCCCAATATAAGTGGTGACCACAGCGATGGACCGCTGGGGAGGGAGGGCGGGCTGGGACAGATCCCGGATGTGGGAGCCGCTGCCCTGCCGCTTCTCAATGAGCCCCTGATTGACCAGGACAGACAGAGCCTGCCGGACGGTCTGACGGCTGACCTGGAACTCCTGGCAGAACTCCTGCTCAGTGGGCAGAAGGGAGCGATCCCCAAAATAGCCGCTGAGGATGCGTCCGCGGATAAGCTCTGCGATCTCCTGGTATTTGGCTGCCATGTCCATCTCTCCTTTAGAGGCAGTACGCCTGTACCCACTATAACATACCCTTTGGTAAAAAACAATGGACTGAGCAAAATTTGTATGTTATTTTGTCTGTCTCTCAGGGAGGGCTGCTGATACAAATTTAGAAATTTGTTTGAATAGCGGGGGTACAAACAGACGAATTCAGGAAATTATTAGTAGATATTGAGGGGGCGTTCTTACAAGTTGTCCGAGAGAGGGCGGATTATAACCGTGCTTTTATCTATTTTAACGAAAGGGTCTGGAGGGGTTTCAGGGGTTGTTATTTTTTTAACGAGAGAGAAAGATTGAATAAAATCCGTATACATCAAATAAATTGGAACTTTTGCGGCGGATTAAAAAGTTTGTACGCTTTTTAAGAGGGACCAACCCCTATATTTGTATTGTTTATAGAAACGAAAATGAGGTTCATGCGCACAAATTATTGACATTGCCCAAACTCAGAGGTATACTTTCAAACGAAGAAACCCAACGGGACGCCCGGCAGAGGCGGGCCGCCCACGGGTTGCAAACACAAAGCGGCCACGATTACAAAATGGAAAAGGAGAGTACTGAAATGAAGAAATTGTTCGCTCTGATTCTTGCACTGGCCATGGTCATGGCGCTGGCTTCCTGCGGCAACACCGCCAGCGATTCCGGCACCAGCGGCTCCACCACTCCCAGCACCACCGAGAGCACCGACCCCAATGCCGGCGGCGGCGATCAGCCCGGCAAGGGCAAGACCGTTGCCATCGCGATGCCCACCCAGTCCTCTGAGCGCTGGATTAAAGACGGTGACAACATGAAGGCTCAGCTGGAGGCCCTGGGCTATGAGGTCCTCCTCCAGTACGCCGAGGACGACCCCCAGCAGCAGGTTTCCCAGATTGAGAACTTTGTGGCTCAGATGGTGGACTGCATCGTCATCGCGGCTGTGGACTCCGGCGCTCTGACTACCGTGGAGGCCCAGGCCAAGACTGCTGGTATCCCCATCATCGCCTATGACCGCCTGCTGATGAACACCGACGCTGTTTCCTACTACGCTTCCTTCGATAACAAGGGCGTGGGCACCGCCATTGCGGAGTACATCGTCGATGCCAAGGATCTGGAGGCCGCCCGCGCCGCCGGCGAGAGCTACACCATCGAGTTCTTCATGGGCTCCCCCGACGACAACAACGCTGTGCTGCTGTATGAAGGCATCATGGAAGTCCTGCAGCCCTACCTGGACGACGGCACTCTGGTCTGCAAGACCGGCCGTACCTCCTTCGAGGAGACCTGTATCCTCCGCTGGAGCCAGGAGACTGCCCAGCAGTGGTGCGAGAACTACCTGTCCGGCTTCTATGCCGACGAGGATCTGGACATCGCCTGCTCCGCTTTTGACGGCTTCTCCTACGGCATCCGCTCCGCTCTGGAGGGCGCTGGCTACACCGAGGCCAACTGGCCCCTCATCACCGGTCAGGACGCTGAGCTGATGGCCGTTAAGAACATCATCTCCGGCAAGCAGACCATGTCCATCTACAAGGACACCCGTCTGCTGGCTGAGAAGTGCGTGACCATGGTCAACGCTGTGGTGAACGGCTCCGAGCCCGAGATCAACGACACCGAGACCTACGACAATGGCGTGATGGTGGTTCCCTCCTACCTGTGCACCCCCGTGGCGGTTGATGTCAACAACTACGAGGAGCTGCTGGTTGACGGCGGCTACTACACCGCCGAGGATCTGGCTGGCTAAAGCAGGTTCACAGATCAACATCGAGTCGAATGAGGGGGCGGCGGCGGACTGCCGCCGCCCCCTCCAGTCCTGTCCAGGGCGTATCTGAATGATATGCGGCGTTGTGTCGCCAGTCTTTCAGATGTGTCCCGGCGGGGAGACGAGAGATGTGTGCAAGAAGGAGTTGAGAAAATGTCCGAATACATCCTGGAAATGAACCACATCGTCAAGGAATTCTCCGGTGTACGGGCTCTGGACGATGTCAACCTCAAGGTCAAGCCCGGCGAGATTATGGCCATCTGCGGAGAAAACGGCGCGGGCAAGTCCACTCTGATGAACGTGCTCTCCGGCGTTTACCCCTATGGCGAGTACAGCGGCGACATTGTCTACAACGGCGAGGTCTGCAAGTTCCACAGCATCAAGGACAGCGAGCACAAGGGCATCGTCATCATCCACCAGGAACTGGCCCTGTCCCCCTACCTCTCCATTGCGGAGAATGTCTTTATCGGCAACGAGCGCAAAAAGGGCGGAATGATTGACTGGACCGCCACCCGCCGGGAGGCCCAGGAGCTGCTGGCCCGGGTGGGCCTGGAGGGGGAGAACGTCAACGTCCCCGTGAACACGCTGGGCGTGGGCAAGCAGCAGCTCATTGAGATTGCCAAGGCGCTGGGCAAGAAAGCCGACCTCCTCATTCTGGACGAGCCCACCGCCGCCCTGAACGACAAGGAGTCCGCCCAGCTGCTGGAGCTGATGCTCCAGCTGAAGAAGCAGGGCATGACCTGTATCATCATCTCCCATAAGCTCAACGAGATCAGCTATGTGGCCGACTCCATCACCATCATCCGCGATGGCCACACCATTGAGACTCTCCACAAAGGGGTGGACGACTTCTCGGAGGACCGCATCATCAAGGGCATGGTGGGCCGCGAGCTCACAAACCGCTACCCCAAGCGGGAGAACTGCCCCATCGGAGATGTCATCTTTGAGGTGAAGGACTGGAACGTCTACCACCCCGACGACGCCCACCGCCAGATTTTGAAGAACATCAACATCAAGGTCCGCGCCGGTGAGGTAGTGGGTCTGGCCGGTCTGATGGGCGCCGGGCGCACTGAGCTGGCCATGAGTCTCTTCGGTCACTCCTACGGCCAGAAGATTACCGGCCAGGTGCTGATGAATGGCCGTCCGGTGGAGATGAAGAACGTCCGGCAGGCCATCAACAACAAATTGGCCTACGTCTCCGAGGACCGCAAGACCTACGGTCTGGTCCTCATTGACAGCATCAAGTTCAATATGACTCTGTCCGCCCTGTCCAATTTCTTCTCCCGCAAGGGCGTGGTGGACCAGCAGAGCGAGGCCGTCAAGGCCGAGGAGTACCGCAACCGCATCAACGTGAAAACCACCTCGGTGGACCAGACGGTTGGCTCCCTCTCCGGCGGCAACCAGCAGAAGGTCGTTCTGGCTAAGTGGATGCTCACCCAGCCGGATGTGCTGATTCTGGACGAGCCCACCCGCGGCATTGACGTGGGCGCCAAGTACGAGATCTACTGCGTCATCAATGAGCTGGCCAAGTCCGGCAAGGCTGTGATTATCATTTCCTCCGAAATGCCGGAGATCATCGGCACCTGTGACCGCACCTACGTCCTCAACGAGGGCGAGATCGCCGGAGAGCTGGTCGGCGATGAGATCACCCAGGAGGCCATCATGGGCTGCATCATGGCGCATAACAGAAAGGGAGATGCATAATGGAAAAGACCGCTGTCAAGACCGCCCCCGCCAGCAAAAAGGTCAACCTGAGCATGAAGCAATACGGCATGGTGCTGGCCCTCATTGCCGTGTATCTCATCTTCGCCGCCCTCACCGGCGGCAAGAACCTCTCCGCCATCAACGTCAACAACCTCATCATGCAGAACGGCTACGTCATCATCCTGGCCGTCGGCATGCTGCTGTGTGTTCTGACCGGTAACGTGGACCTGGGCGTCGGCTCCGTAGTCGCCTCCTGCGGCGCTGTAGCCGGTACCCTGATTGTAGACTTTAACATGGCCACTCCTGTGGCAATGCTGGCCGCTCTGGCGGTAGGCGCTCTCTTCGGCGTGTTTGTGGGCTTCTTCGTCTCCAAACTGGCCATCCCTCCCTTCATCGTGACCCTGGCCACCATGCTGATGGGCCGCGGTATCTGCTACGTCATCCTTCAGTCTCAGACCAAGGGTCCTCTGCCCGCGGACTATAACTGGATCTCCACTGGCTTCCTGCCCACCATCAAGGTCGGCGCTGTGAACGGCACAGGCGGTGTGGATCTGGTGAGCATCGCCATCGCCATTGTGGTGGCCGTCCTCATCGTCCTGGCTGAGATTAAGAACATCGCCACCACCAAGAAGCACGGCTTGCCCCTGGTTCCCATGTGGCAACTCGTTATCAAGGACGTTGTCATCATCGGCATTGAGTTCTTCTTCTTCTACAAGCTGGGCTGCTTCAGCGGCGTGCCCGTGCTCCTCATCCTGCTGGCCATTGTGGTGGGCATCTACCACTTCATCACCACCCAGACCGTGGCTGGCCGTCAGATTTACGCCATGGGCGGCAACGCCAAGGCTGCCCGCCTGAGCGGCATCAACACCGACAAGGTGTTCTTCTGGGTCTATGCCAACATGGGCCTGCTGTGCGGCGTGGCCGGTATCGTCCTCTCCGCCCGGAACGCTTCCGCCACCCCCAAGGCCGGCGACGGCTTTGAGATGGACGCCATCGCCTCCTGCTACATCGGCGGCGCTGCCACCTCCGGCGGCGTGGGTACCATCATCGGCGCAGTGGTCGGCGCTCTCATCATGGGCGTGCTGAACAACGGTATGTCCCTGGCCGGCTTCGATACCAACGTGCAGAAGATCGTCAAGGGCGCGGTGCTGCTGGGCGCCGTGACCATCGACCTGCTGAGCAAGCGCAAGAAGGGTTAATTTTCAAACAAGAGGAGGAAGCACATGGAACGCACCCCTACCAAACAACGCCCGCCCCAGATCAGCCTGATCCTGCGCATCTGCTGCGGGGCCTACCTGGTCTATCTGGCCTGGGACCTGCGCAGTGCGGTGACGGCCGCGCTCCAGGGCCAGGGGAATGTGCTCTTTGCACTGGCGGCCGGTGTGTTTGCGGTGGTGGGTGCGCTCCTGTGCTTCTTTTCCATTCGCGCCCTGATCCGGGGGGAGTACCGCCTGCCCTATGAGTCGGATGACGACGAGGAGGAGGAACCCCCAACCAGTGCGCCGTAAAGAGGGGATTTTTGCATGGATCACATCAGAGAAATGATTGCCGCCGGGCGCACCGCCCTGGGCATTGAGCTGGGCTCCACCCGCATCAAGGCGGTCCTCATCGGGGAGGATTCCACCCCCATTGCCGCGGGCAGCCACGAGTGGGAAAACCGCCTGGAGAACGGGGTGTGGACCTATACCCTGGACGACGTGTGGACCGGCCTGCGCCACAGTTACGCCGAAATGGCCGCCGATGTGGAGCGGCAGTACGGCGTGAAGGTGGAGCGCATCGGCTCTATGGGCTTTTCCGCCATGATGCACGGCTATATGGCTTTTGACGAGGGCGGAAAGTTGCTGGTGCCCTTCCGCACCTGGCGCAACACCATGACCGAGGCCGCCGCCCAGGAGCTCACCGAGCTCTTCCACTTCAACATCCCCCAGCGCTGGTCCATTGCCCACCTCTATCAGGCCATCCTGAACGGGGAGGAGCATGTCCCCGCCATCCGCTTCCTCACCACTCTGGCCGGGTATGTCCACTGGCAGCTCAGCGGGGAAAAGGTGCTGGGCGTGGGGGAGGCCAGCGGCATGTTCCCCATTGACTCCACCGTCAACGACTACGACCCGGAGATGATGGCCGCCTTTGACGCCCACATCGCCGGTCGTGGATTCCCCTGGAAGCTCCGGGACATTCTGCCCCGTGTGCTGGTGGCCGGCGAGGTGGCCGGTTCCCTCACCGAAGAGGGCGCCCGCCTGCTGGACCCCACCGGAACCCTCCAGTCCGGCGCGCTGCTCTGCCCCCCCGAGGGGGACGCGGGCACCGGCATGGTGGCCACCAACAGCGTGCGGGTGCGCACCGGCAATGTGTCGGCGGGCACCAGCGTCTTTGCCATGATGGTACTGGAGAAGGCGCTCGCCAACGTCCATACGGAAATTGACATGGTGACCACCCCCACCGGCAAGCCGGTGGCCATGGTCCACTGCAACAACTGTACCTCCGATTTGAACGCCTGGGTGAATCTCTTCCACGAGTTTGCCGGGCTGATGGGGCTGGACGTTTCTATGGGGGACCTCTTCGGGAAGCTCTATAACCGCGCCCTGGAGGGGGACGCCGACTGCGGCGGACTGCTGGCCTGTAACTACTTCTCCGGCGAGCCCATCACCGGCTTTGAAGAGGGCCGCCCCCTCTTTGTACGCACCCCCGACGCCAAGTTTACCCTGGCCAACTTTATGCGCGCCCACCTCTATTCCGCCCTGGCTACTCTGAAAATCGGCCTGGACATCCTCATTCAGGAGGAGCACGTCCAGCTGGACCGGCTGCTGGGCCACGGCGGACTCTTCAAGACTCCCCTGGTGGGGCAGCGGATTATGGCCGCCGCCGCCGGTGTGCCGGTGAGCGTCATGGAGACCGCCGGAGAGGGCGGCGCCTGGGGCATCGCCCTGCTGGCCGCCTTTACCGCCAACCGGGAGGAGGGCGAGAGCCTGGAGGACTATCTGGACCAAAAGGTCTTTGCCGGCAAGCTGGGGGAGACCGTCGCCCCGGTGGCGGAGGACCAGGCGGGCTTTGCCGCGTTCCTCAAGCGCTATACCCAGGGCCTGGCCGCCGAGCGGGCCGCTGTGGAGCATATTTAAACTTATATTTTTGAATAAAGCGAGGTTGATCCCAATGAAAGATAAGGAATTTTGGTTTGTAGTGGGCAGTCAGTTCCTGTATGGCCCCGAGGTGCTGGATACCGTGGCCGCCCGGGCCGCCGAGATGGCCGACAAGCTCAACGCCTCCGGCAACCTGCCCTGTAAGCTGGTCTACAAGGTCACCGCCAAGACCAACAAGGAGATTGCCGATGTGGTCAAGGAGGCCAACTACAACGACAACTGCCTGGGCATTGTCACCTGGTGCCACACCTTCTCCCCCTCCAAGATGTGGATCAACGGCTTTGTAAACCTCCAGAAGCCCTACTGCCACTTCGCCACCCAGTACAACCGGGAGATCCCCAATGAGGAGATCGACATGGACTTCATGAACCTGAACCAGGCCGCCCACGGCGACCGGGAGCACGGGTTCATCGCCGCCCGTCTGCGGATGCCCCGCAAGGTCATCGCCGGCTACTGGCAGGACGAGGACGTGCAGAAGCGCCTGGGCTCCTGGATGCGCGCCGCTATCGGTGTGGCCGTCTCCAAGGAGATGAAGGTTATGCGCTTTGGCGACAACATGCGGGAAGTGGCCGTCACCGAGGGCGACAAGGTGGAAGTGCAGGCCAAGCTGGGCTGGCAGGTGAACACCTGGCCGGTGGGCAAGCTGGTGGAGACCATGAACGCCGTCACCGATGCCGAAATTGACGCCCTCATGGATGTCTACAAGCAGAGCTACGACTTTGCCACCGACGACATGGAGACCGTCCGCTATCAGGCCCGGGAAGAGATCGCCATGAAGAAGATGATGGACGCGGAGGGGTGCAAGGCCTTTTCCAACACCTTCCAGGACCTCTATGGCATGAAGCAGCTGCCCGGTCTGGCCAGCCAGCACCTGATGGCGCAGGGCTACGGCTACGGCGGCGAGGGCGACTGGAAGGTCTCCGCCATGACCGCCATTCTGAAGGCCATGGGCGAGAACGGCAACGGCGCTTCCGCCTTTATGGAGGACTACACCTATCATCTGGTGAAGGGCCAGGAGTACAGCCTGGGCGCCCATATGCTGGAGGTGTGCCCCTCTGTGGCCGCCGCCAAGCCCCGCATTGAGGTCCACCCCCTGGGCATCGGCGACCGGGAGGACCCCGCCCGCCTGGTGTTCGAGGGCAAGGAGGGCGACGCCATTGTGGTATCCCTCATTGACATGGGCGGCCGCCTGCGCCTTATCTGCCAGGACATCCACTGTGTCAAGCCCATTATGCCCATGCCCAATCTGCCGGTGGCCCGCGTGATGTGGCAGGCCATGCCCAACCTCACCACCGGCGTGGAGTGCTGGATCACCGCCGGCGGCGCCCACCACACCGCCCTCAGCTACGACGTTACCGCCGAGCAGATGAAGGACTGGGCCACCATGATGGACATTGAGTTTGTCCACATCGGCAAGGACACCACCGTGGAGGGCCTGGAGCAGCAGCTCTTCCTCAACGATCTGGCCTGGAAGCTGAAGTAAACCATGGATTGAACTGCAAAGAGGCGGGCCGTATGGCCCGCCTTCTTTGGTCTAGGAGGAGATTTGGATGAAACGCAATCCCTATGGTACCACCAAGGACGGGCGGGCGTTGGAGGCCCTCACGCTGGAGAGTGAAAACGCCGCCTGTACGATTCTGACCTATGGGGCCGCTCTAGCCTCTCTCACCGTCCCCGACCGCACCGGCAAGGGGGTGGATGTGGTGCTGGGGCTGGGTTCCCTGGCCCACTATGAGGACAATCCCGACAAGTGTATGGGGGCCACCGTGGGCCGACACGCCAACCGCATCGCCGGGGCGTCCTTCTCCCTGAACGGGACGGAATACCCCCTGGCGGCCAACGACGGGCCCAACAACCTCCACGGCGGCCCCACCAACTTTTCCACACGGGTGTGGACAGCGGAAGAGGTAGAGAACGGTGTGCGCTTCACCTATGTGAGCCCCCACATGGAGGAGGGCTTCCCCGGTACCCTCACCGCCCAGGTGACCTACCGCCTGGAGGGGAGTACTCTCACGGTGCAGTATCGGGCAGTCAGTGACAAAGATACCCTGTGCAGCCTCACCAATCACTCCTATTTTAACCTGAATGGCCACGATTCTGGCAGCGTGCTGGACCACATTCTCACCCTCCACGCCCAGTACTATACCCCCTCGGACGCGACCGCCATTCCCACCGGGGAGATTGTTCCAGTGAAAAACACCCCCATGGATTTCCGAACCCCAACCAAGCTGGGCGAACGGATTGACGCCCCCTTCCAGCAGCTCCAGTGGGCCAAGGGGTATGATCACAACTATGTGGTGGAGGGTCCGGTGGGGGTGCTGCGCCCCGCCGCCCGTTTGGTTTCGCCGGAGAGCGGCATTGTGCTGGAGGTGGAGACTACCTCCCCCGGCGTCCACCTCTATACCGGAAATTATCTGGATGGCCGGCCCAGCGGCAAGGGTGGGGTGTGCTACCAGCCCCGGGATGGGGTGTGCCTGGAGACTCAGTTCTACCCCGACGCCATCCACCACCCCAATTTCCCCCAGCCTATTCTCTGTGCCGGAGCGGTGTGGGAGCACACCACCGTGTTCCGCTTCTCCACAGAGACTTGATACAGGTACAATATAGCAACAAGCGCCGCGGCCCAAAGGCTCCATCTCATAGGGAAACAAACTGAACCCCCAGGGGCACTACCGGTACGGAACAAATGAAACAGCCGCAAGTCATTAAAAGTGATGACTTGCGGCTGTCTGCTAATATTTACTCATCTTCTCAATATTTTAGTAGCTTTTCAACCTACTATATGGTAATGTGTGTTGCTACCAGGAGGTGCAACGCATGAAAACATTACTCAAGGACCTGTATGACTGCTTCTATACCCCACCCGAGTTTTCGGAACAGAAGCAGGAAGTGGAAGAATGCCACCAGACATTGATCAAAGTGCTGGAGAAGCCGGAACGGCGGCTGGTACTGCGAATCATGGATGCCCAGAGTCTGATGGCAGAGGAACGCTCCATCGACAGCTTTATCTCTGGATTTGAGCTGGCGTGGCGGCTCTCCATGGAACTGAATCAATTTGAAAAAGAGCGCTCAGTCTCTCGCTGTACGGCGAGGAGATCGGGCGCTCTTTCCATGTCCGGAAGGGAGGAAGCAACATGAAGAAACGAATCATCACTGTCGCAGCGTTTGCCGCCTGTCTGGCCCTGTGGGCCGCTGTGTGGCCGCAGAAGAAACCAGCCGAGGCAACCCCCGTGCTGCCCACGCCAGCCGCTGTAATCGCCACACAGCCTGAAGTTCCGGAGATAGCAGAGGTGGAAGAAGTCATACCGCCAGAGGAAGAAAAGTCGGAAGCAACATTATCGGAACTGGTCGAGGAAGCTGACATTGTCCCGAAGCCATCGCCTACTCAAACGCCCCCAGCGAGTGAAGTGCCAGTCCCACCTGAACAGAATGCCACTCCACAGCAAGAACCGGAGCCTGCCCCGACACCGGACAGCGTATCGGACAACATGGTCTATGTGCCGGGCTTCGGCTGGATAGAAAGCCAAGGTCCCAATCATATGGAATACGCCGAGGATATGTATGAGAACGGCAACAAAATCGGAATCATGGGATAAATGAAAAGCAGTGCGGTATCAGGACAAAGCCTGGTGCTGCATGCTTTTCTTGTTACAAACCGTCTAAAATCGTTTTTAG
>DXDX01000187.1 GCA_019115265.1 Candidatus Flavonifractor merdigallinarum
GCTCTCCTTTCATGCTCTGGTACGGGGAATCAGGAGGAGCTGTCCATCGGGGAGCGTTCCCTCCTCCAAATGATTGGCCTGACAGATCTCGCTGGCGGTGGTGCCATAGCACTTAGCGATGTCCCACAGCCGCTCCCCACGCTGGGGCAGACGCAGCACAATGGACGGTCCGCTGTCCCGCGGGGTTTCGGTATCCAGCCGGGCCGCAGATACCCCCATTCTCTCCTCCCGCCGGGTGAGCAGACACTGGAACTCTACTGGGAAGCGGACCTCCACACCAGAGGCTGTGGCCGCCGCCCCCACCGGCTCAGGACAACGGCAGTGGCAGCGGCAGTTCACCGCTTCCTCCGCCTCTATGGTACACGGGACTTCCCAGTGGCCCACCGCCACATCCAAAGCGCCATCCTCATCCCGGAAAAGAACCGTAACCTCCACCGGAGCGGTCAAGGTCAGGCGGCTCCCTTCCCGGCTCTGTGTGGTGCGGCCCACATAGGCCCGGGCATCCACCACCTCGGCGGGAAGGACCGGACACTCCAGAACCTCCCGTACCGTCTGGGTACGGATGGAGGAGTCCACCCGGTGTTCCAGAGTGCAGGGACGCGGGTCAGCCTCCAGAGCCCAAGCGGTGCTGTACAAATCGGTGAGCAGGGAAAAACTTCGCTCCTCCCGCAGAACCGCCTGAGCCAGCAGCTCCAGAACCACGTGGACATTCCGCCCCTCTCCGTCCAGCTCACAGGATACCGAGACAGGGAGCACCTCTACCGAGCAGTCGCACTCCTCCCCGGCCTCTCCGGTCTCCAAAATCTGAGAGAAGGGCAGCTGGAAGCAGCATTCCCGCACGTTGCCCTCTTCTTCCCGGCACAACAGGCTCAGCTCTGCCTCACCCTTGAAGAGAAGCTTGCTGCCAATCACTTTTGCCTCCCCGCACCGGGGAGTGAGACGGTAGCGCAGCAGCTCCATCACTGGCCGTGTCCCCGGCAGTGCCACCTCATCCTCAAAAGAGAAAGGCTTCTCCCCCACCCAGACCGCTCCATAGGTGCGGCAGGGCTCCTGGAGCTGCTCCACCGTCTCGCCGCCCTCTCCAATGACCCCGGAGCTCCAATGCTCCTCTTGGGGCAGCCACCCTTGCACGTCCAGCGCCAGCGCGGTGCGCAGGAGCACCTTGCGGGGGTTGAGCATCCGGGTTTCCGCTTGCTCCACTCTGGGCTGAACGGTGAGGGTGCAGGAGGTCGTCACACGGGGACTGTCCCCTCCACAGTGGAAGGGAATGGAGGCCTCCAGCTTGCGCGGTCCCTCCTCCCCCTCCGGCAGGTACAGCACAGCGGCACGCACCGTGCCCGACAGCTCCATGCGCCCCTCCCCTGCCGTATGGCTGCCCAGCTCCACCCATGCCTGGGTGTCCAGGATGCGCCCAATGTCCGGGCAGGCGTCCGGCACAATCATCTCCAGCGTCTCCTCGGGAAAGAGCGTGCTCTCTGCCACGCAGGCACAGCCGCGCACCAGGGTCTGTTCCAGTTCCAGTTCCATCGTGTTCCACTCCCTTTTCTGGGGCGGCATGCCCCTTTGGTCAGAACACTATATGCACCAGAAACTGCCCCTATTACCGCAGGCCAAACAGAGTGCGCAGCAGACCCCGCAGAGCCTTCGGGGAGCGAACCACCACGATTTTCATCCTCTCGCCTCCTTTCCCAGAGATTCCAGCCAGCCCCGCCCCCGATATCCCAGCACCGCGCCGGCACACAGCGCCACCACGCCGCCCGGGAGAAGGAGAAGCGCCAGCGCACCGGCGCCAGCCCACAGGGCAAGGCGTTTTTCTTCGGACGAATACAAAACCGCCGCCCCCTTTCCACTGGTCTAAGCCAGTATACGCCGGAGGCGGCGGCTGGTGTGACAAATTCAGCGTTCCCGCTGACTGCGAATCAAAAGAACACGCCCAGAGGCGATAGATACGGTGACAGGTCCATTCAGTGGCTCGTTACTTACCGAAAGGGTATCGCCCCGTACTAGCTCCGTATGGTCCAGCGGATACTTGGCACCTTGGATGGTGACGCCGTGGATGTGCCGGTCCAATGGGATGAGAGAAAAGTAGTGATAGTGCGGCGTGAGAGGCAGGGTTACACTCTCGTCACTGAGAAGCCGCACCTCACTATCCTGGTCCAGAATCATACCTTCCCCGCCTCGCTCCCGGAACCACTCCAGAATGGTGAGGTTGGAGGCGGTGTGGTCCAGTCTGGGACCGCCCATACAGGTACAGAGAAGAGCCTTCCGCCAGCCGCGCTGTAACGCCTGCTCCAGGGCGGCCTGGAGGTCTGTGAGGTCTTTCTCCACGGGAAGAGACAGATTTTCCGCCCCTTCCACTGGAGCACCTCCGGAGTCCCAGTCCCCAATCACCACATCGGGCCGCAGACCGGCGGCAAGGGCATTTTTCACCCCGCCGTCGGCGCAGATGACCTTTTCTGTTCCGTTGAGATAGGGAGACAAAAAGGAAAAGTCCTCACAGGGAACCGCGCCGAAAATCAGCACCCGCTGTCCTTGCGCTTCCACTCGGGCACCTCCTTTGCCTGCTGGTAGAGCCGCACATAGCTCTCATGCCGGCTTTTGGCAATCTCTCCGGCCTTTACTGCAGCCAGAATGGCGCAGCCTTTCTCTTTGACATGGGCACAGCTCTGAAAGCGGCACTGGTCCAGATAGGGCCGGAATTCCAGAAAGGTGGCGGCCAGGTCTTCCGGCCGGCAGGTCTCAGAAAACTCCTCGGTATCAAAGGACGAAAATCCGGGAGTATCGGCCACCACCGCGCCATTTTTCAGGCGGAACAGCTCCACATGCCGGGTGGTGTGCCGTCCGCGGCCCAGACGCTGGCTCACATCTCCAGTCTCCAGCCCGAATTCCGGCTCCAGCACATTGAGGATGCTGGATTTGCCCACCCCGGAATTTCCGGTGAAGGCGCACACACGACCGGCAATGGCGGCGGACAGGGCATCCATCCCCTCTCCGGTCTCCGCGCTGACTCGCAGGGTACAAAATCCAGCCCGAGTATAAGTCTCAAACAGAGAATCTGCCCCGTCCAAATCACACTTGTTCAGGCAGATGATGCTCTCACAGCCCTTGTAGGCCGCAATAGAGGCTACACGGTCAATGAGAAACGGATCTGTAATGGGAATGGCCCCAGAAGCGATGATGACCAGAGCGTCAATGTTGGCCACTGCCGGACGGCGGAAGGCATTTCGCCGGGGTAAGATGGAATCCAGCGCGCCGCTTCCGTCCTCCAACTGGGTATAAGTTACTCGGTCACCCACCAGGGGGCTCTCCCCACGGTGGCGGAACTTGCCCCGGGCCCGGCAGGTCACCGGGCCCTCAGGGCCGTCCACATAGTAAAATCCGCTTAAAGCCTTGAAGATGATTCCCTCTCCCATGGCGTTAGTCCTCATACACTTCGTCAATTACGGGTTGATTGTCTAAGTAGACCCGCACTTCAGCGGGCGGAGTATAGGTGATGTCGTGCATCATGACTTTTGCGCTGGTTTCAAGGGTAGCTTCATAGACATTAATCCCATTCACTTCAATACGGACATCCACCCACTCCCGATCGGTGGGAAGAGAGATACTCAAAGTGCGTGTAACCTGGGCGGGCTGTTCCGGGGTATGCTCCGGCGGTGTGGGACTGGGGGACGGCTCCACAGTGGGACTCGGGGTCGGCTCCGGTTCCGGTCCTTTGCTCACCGTCAAGGTGATGGAGGCTCCTTCGGATACCTCTGTACCGCCCGGGATGGATTGGTCAATGACAATTCCATTCTCTACACTGTCATCAAAGACATCTTTACGCACTACCTTCAGCCCTTCTCCACTGAGCCACTGATAGGCGGAGTCATAGGACTGACCAATAAACGGAATCAGCGTGACTGTGGTCTGCTTGGGACCAAGGCTCACATAGAGCGTGACCGTCTGACCCTCGGTCAGCGGAGTGTTGGCTTGAGGGTCCTGACGGATGACATGCTCGCTGGTGACCTCATCGTGGTTTTCCTCTTCTACCTGGATATCCAAGTTCAAATTGAGCTGTTCCAGGGTATGCTTGGCCAGATTGATTTCTTTATCATAGAGGTCGGGCATCTCGGGGGAGTCCAGACCTTTGCTCACATGGACGGTAATGGTGCGATTGCCCTCTGTATTTGCCACTTTTGTGTTCGCGTCGGGACTTTGGGCCGCAATTTTGCCAACCTCTTCCGCGGAGCTCTGTTGTTCTCCCTCTACAATGCGGAAGTTTCCATTAAGCACCTCTGGGAGCGCTTTGGCTTCTTCCACCGTATAGCCCAGAACACTGGGAACGGTAATTTCCTCTGTGGTGTTGGACCAGCTCCCATAGAGAGCGGTGTAGAGGAAGTAGCCGATTCCAACGAGAAAGAGCAGAATGACCGCCACCGCGCCCACAATGGGCCAGGGATTGTGTGGCTCCTCGGGTTCCCGCTGTGGGGCCTGGCGCTGGTCAATCTGTGTGCGTGAATAGCTCTCCTGCCGCTGGCTCTGGGACGCAGTCGGCCTTGGAATGCGCTGTGTCGCCTCCCCCATCCGGCTCCCCGGTACCGGACGGCGGCCTCCTTGGGTAATGGCGCTGGGGGCATTGGCGCCAATAATTTGGGTGGGCTCATCCTCCCCACTGGCCAAATCGGGACTGGGGACCTCAAAACTGATATTGGGATTTTTGCGAAATGCCTCCAAATCAGCCAGCATCGCGTCGGCGGAGATATAGCGCTTGTTGACATCTGAGGCCATGGCCTTGAGGGTAATGGCCTCCAGCGCCTCAGGAATATCCCGCTCCAGCTCCCGGGGGGAGAGCGGAACCGAGTTAATATGCTGAATGGCCACCGCCACCGGCGAGTCCCCCTCATAGGGCAGACGCCCGGTGAGCATCTCATAGAGAACCACACCGGCGGAATAGATGTCGCTGCGGGCATCAATGTGGCTTCCCCGGGCCTGCTCAGGCGAAATATAGTGGACGGAACCCAGCGCCTCCTGGGTCATGGTGTTCTGGTTGGAGGAAGTCACCCGGGCAATACCAAAGTCGGCTACCTTGATGCTCCCATCCCGCAGAACCATGATGTTATGGGGTTTAATATCCCGGTGGATAATGCCGCGGCTGTGGGCGTGGGAAAGGGCCTTCATAATCTGAGTGATGAAGTGCAGCGCCTCTTTCCAGTTCAGTTTGCCCCCTTTGCGCTGCATGTACTGCTTGAGGGTAATCCCGTCCAGCAGTTCCATGACAATATAGTCCACATTTCCCCAGCGGGAGACATCGTATACTGCCATAATATTGGGGTGGGACAGCATGGCAACTGCCTGAGATTCATCATGAAACCGGCGGACAATATCCGCGTCCTGTGCCAAGTCCTCCTTGAGAATTTTAATGGCAACCAGCCGGTTGAGCCGGTGATCCCGGCCCTTGTACACCACTGCCATGCCGCCGGTGCCCACCCGCTCCAGGATTTCATATCGGTCGTCGAGTAATTTTCCTATGTATCGATCCATAGTCATTACCCTCCCTTATTCAAAGTGGATAAGCACGCACGTCACATTGTCCGGCGCACCCCTGGACAGTGCAATGTCCAGCAGCCTGCGGCAGCACTCCTCTGCCGGTCCGCCGTGGAGTACCTCATAGAGCATCTCCTGGTCGGTCACCACATTGCTCAGTCCATCGGAGCAGAGCAGCAGGCTCTCCCCAGCCAGCACACTTTGGCGGAAAAAATCCGGCCGCAGCTGCTGTTCCGTGCCGAGGGCCCGGGTGATAAGATTTTTCTGGGGGTGGTTGCGGGCCTGTTCCGGCGTAATATCACCGCGCCGCACCATATCCTCCACTAGGGAGTGGTCCCGAGTGATTTTTCGAATCCCCTCAGAACTGATATGATATGCACGGCTGTCGCCTACATTGAGGAGATAGGCCGTCTCCCCTGCCGCCATCACCGCTACCATGGTAGTTCCCATTCCCCAACAATCCGGGTCGGTGGTAGCACGGTGGTAGACAGCCTCATTGGCCGCATCGCTGGCCTGGGCCAGAACCGCCTCTGGCGCGGGGGGAGTTCCCTCCGGCAGGTGTCGAACCGTCTCCACGAACTGCTCCACGGCCAACGTACTGGCGATATTTCCAGCTTTGGCGCCGCCCATTCCATCGCACACCAGCGCCACAACCAGGCGCTCTGAGCGCACATCCAAGTAATAGGAGTCCTGATTTTGCTGCCGGACAGCCCCTTTATCGGTGATTCCCCATGCTTTGATCATAAAAAGACAGCCTCTTCTCCGCACGGATTTGGTCCGTCCGTCTCCCTGCGGAGAAAGACGGGCCGTGTGCTTTATTGCCCCTGTTCCAACATCTGGCGGCGGCGGAGCTGACCACAGGATGCGTCAATGTCGCCGCCCAGCTTCCGCCGGACGGTTACGGTAATCCCCTGCTCCTCCAGACGGCGCTGGAACGCACCCACTCTTCGGCTTGGCTTCAGAGGACTCTCCTTCACCTCGTTGAGCGGGATGAGATTGACATGTCCCGGCGTCCCCTTCAGATGGCCAGCCAGCAAATCAGCCTGCCAGTCGTGGTCATTGACTCCGTCAATCATCGCGTACTCATAGGAGATACGCCGACCTGTCTGTTCAAAATACCGCCGGCAGCTGGCAAACAGCCGTTCCACTCCCACCGCACGATTGACGGGCATAATACGGGATCGTGTCTCGTCGTCCGGCGCATGGAGGGAGACCGACAACGTCAATTGTAACCGAAGATCGGCCAGCTTGTCAATTTGCTCCACCAGTCCGCAGGTAGAGAGGGAAATATGCCGCATTCCAATGTTGAGCCCGTCTGGGTGGTTGACCAGGGCGAGAAAGCGCAGGACCGTATCAAAGTTATCCAGCGGTTCTCCAATGCCCATCAGCACAATGTTGGAGATGGGAGCGTCTGAATCCAGCTGGGTAAAGAGGACTTGGTCCACCATTTCCGCAGCCGTCAGATCCCGCACCTTTCCCGCCAGAGTAGAGGCACAGAACGCGCACCCCATACGACACCCGACTTGAGAAGAGATGCATACAGTATTCCCATGTTTATAGCGCATCAAAACGGTTTCAATACAGTTGCCGTCGTGGAGACGCCAGAGATATTTGATGGTGCCATCCAGTGCGGAAACCTGCTTGCGCTCCACGGTGGGCGGAGCCAGCAGACAGCTCTGCGTCAGCTTCTCCCTCAGGGCTTTGGAGAGGTTGCTCATCTCGTCAAAGGAGCGCGCCCCACGGTGCAGCCACTGAAAGACCTGTTTCGCCCGAAAAGATGGCTCGCCCAACTCTTTGAAGTAAGAGGTCATCTCTGCCAAGTCCATCGATTTGAGGTCTGTCATTGGTCGCCCTCACCCCCTTTCTGTCTGCGCAGCCGCGCCATAAAAAATCCGTCTGTGCCGTGAATGTGCGGCCACAGAGTGAGCATCCCACACTCTACCCTTCCAATTGGGCCAGGCAGAGAAAAGGATTCAAGTGTAAAGCCTTTTCGCTTGTCAATAAATTTCATTACAACTTCACTGTTTTCCCGGGGTAAAACGGTACAAGTGGCGTAAAGTAAAACTCCTCCCGGGCGGACATATTGGGCGCAATTCTCCAGAATTTCACACTGAATCTGGGGC
>DXDX01000188.1 GCA_019115265.1 Candidatus Flavonifractor merdigallinarum
GGCCGCCCTTTTGGAGGGGAGTGGAGAGGGGAACGAGAAGTTCCCCTCTCCGCCTTTTCTTTCCCCGGTTTCTTTTCTGCGAAAAGAAATCGGGCGCCACCCGCGCAGGGTGCCCGCGCGGCGAGCGCAAAATCTCCCAGCATCAGGGACGCTTTTCACAAAATAAAAGAGGCCGTTACAGATTTAAACCATCTGCAACGGCCTTTTGTGTTTTGTCAGGAAGTCAGGGCTTGAAACCGCTGGCCATTGAAGTCCCGGTAGAGCCAGACGGGGACGGGGGCGTCTGTCCGGGCCGCGTCCAGATAACAGCAGACCTGCCGAGCCGTCTCAGGCACCACCCCCAGCAGGCGGCGGAGAATCTGACGGCTGGACTCCTCCGAGCCAGGGGCGGGCTCTCGCCGGAGGACCACCCCGTCCAGTCCCCGGCAGGGGGGGACGTGGCGGAAGAGCCAGTTGACCAGCTCACCCCGGCGCTTTCCGTAGCCCATGGCGAAGAAGAGGGTGGCCCGCTGCATCCCCTGATAGCCCTTGCGCAGCTGTTCCGGGCCGCTGACGGCAAAGGCGGTGGCCGCCGCCTCAAAGACGGCGGGATCGTCAATGGGGGGGAGGTAGATGCACCCCTGAGTGGTTAGCCCCCGGCGCTCCATGAGCTGGCGGTCCAGCTCTGCCTCCATGGGGATGTGTTCAATCGGCCCCATAGCCGCCCGGGCGTTGATATAGCCGTGGCAGGCGCTGTCTAGCGCCAGATGGCAGAGGAAACCGGCGGCATAGCTCCCCACCTGGGGAACACCCGCCCGCATGGCTTCGGCCATGCGCTGAAACGTAGGCGCGGCGTTTTCCGCGTGCATCCGTACCCCCTCCCGCCGGTAGGGGTTGGGCAGGGCGGGACGGTAGAAAAACAGGGGGTCGGGTCCCAGACATCCCAGATGAAAGGCAGCCCGCTCCTCGCGGATCTGCTGGGCCAGGGGCTGGGGCAGGGCCTGAAGCACCTTCCCGCCAAAAATCAGATGGGCAAAGTAATTTGGCATGGTGAAGATCCTTTCTTACATAGGAACAGCCCCGCAGAACCAGAGAGAGTGCGAGGGTGCGTGAATTTCTTATGATTTTCTTCCTTTGTTGGGATGTCTTTTGCGAAACGCTTTTTCATGGATCGGATCGTGGCCAAGATATTCAAAGAGCCAAAGTTCCAATGTATCGACCACTTCTCTTGTGCTTCGAGAGGTAAACTCAAGAATCGGATTCAGGTAATCTTCATCCAATAAAGCAATGAGCCTGTACTGGCCACTCGGTTCTCCGTCCGGGTACCACCCCAAATCAAGAATGACCGTTTGTTCCCCGCGCTCGGAACGCATATTCAAAATATCTTGCGTCAAAACAGAATCCCAAGCATCTTGATCGTCACTTATATCGTCCGGCTCCAAGGTTTGCAATTTATTGTATATAAAACGCCAGTTTGAGATAGGAACTCGTATTGGATATAAATTTTTCCACCATTTTTCACAGTTCATGGAACTCTTTTCCTCTTGATTTCTTGATGGTATGGTGTCCCTCGCAAACTTCCTTGCTGCCTCTTGGCGTTCCACATATAGCACAGCCAGATTTCTGATTTGTTTTAGTATACCACAACTTTGCAAAACTGAAAAGGGTTCCAGGGACCACAGACCGCAAGACGGCATAGAATGGCGAAACGGCGGAGCGGTTCTGGACGCGCCCCGCCAGGTGAGAAAGGATGATCCTATGGATATACTCTCTGGTCTGGCCGCGGCGCTGTGCTTTGCCCTGGCCTGTAATCTGGACACGGTACTTTTGGCGGCGGGGTATGGGGCGCGGGGGGTGCATGTCACCCTGGCCCAGTCCCTGGTGCTAGCGGGGGTGACCACTGTGGTGACCGCCGGCTCTCTGTTTCTGGGGGACGCGGCAGCGGCAGTCCTCCCGGAGCGGGGAGCGCAGGTATTGGGGGGACTGGCCCTGGTGGGCATCGGGTGCTGGTTCCTACTGGACTGGCTGCGGGGCGTGGTACAGGGCTCCCCGCTGCCGCCGCCTCCCGCCCTCACCGGCTGGATTGCCCTGGCGGCGGCGCTGGCGGTAAACAATGCCGCGGCAGGCGTGGCGGCAGGCGCCGCCGGGGTGTCGGTGATCGCTGCGGCGGGGAGCAATTTTCTGGTTACCCTGCTGGCCCTCCCGCTGGGTCGGCGGCTGGGCGGGAGTGCTGGCCGGGGCTGGGCGCTCCCGCTGTCCGGGCTGCTGCTGGTGGCTCTGGGGAGCTGGACGGTGCTGTGCTAGCTTGCATCCACCCGGCGAGACTGGTACAATCAGGGTACATACCGTTGGAAGGAGATGTATCCATGAGCGGAAAAGAGCGCCTGGGGGGCGCACAGGCCATTGTATCGGGGGTATTGGAGGAATTTCGGGGGCTCTCCGCCCGGCCCCACGGCTCCGGGCAGGAGGCGGCGGAGACAGCCTATTTCATGGACCGGCTGCGCCGTCTGGGTCTGACGCCGGAGCGGGATGAGGCGGGCAATGTGCGGGCCGATGTGCCCCCCACCCCCGGCCATGAGAGTGCCCCGCTGCTCATCCTCCAGGGACATATGGACATGGTGTGCACTGCCGCGCCAGGAAGCAGTTTTGACCCGGTGCGGGACACAGTAACCATTGTGACCGAGGACGGTTTTCTCCGCAGTGATGGCCGCTCCTCTCTGGGTGCGGACAACAATCTGGGCAACGCCGTGGTGCTATACCTCTTAAAAGAGGGTGTCCCCCACGGGCCGCTGCGCCTGCTCTTTACCGTCTCGGAGGAGGTGGGCCTCCAGGGGGCCGCCCAAGTGGACCCCAAATGGCTGGAAGGGGCGGTCTACCTCCTCAACACCGACGGATTTCATCTGGGACTGGCGGTGACCGGCTCCGCCGGCGGGCGGCGGGAGACCTACACCCGTCCGCTCGCCTGGTGCGCCCCCCAGGGGACAGAGGGCTTCTGCATCACCCTCACCGGGGGACTGGGGGGCCACTCGGGGGATGACATCCACCGGGGGCGGCTCAACGCGGTGGTGGCTCTGGCCCAGCTACTGGAAAAGCTGTCCACACAATTCTCCCTAGAGGTGGCGGATTTCACCGGCGGGAGCGGCCACAACGCCATTCCCGGCAGCGCCCAGGTCACAGTGGTTCTCCCCGCCGGACAGGGGAACGCGCTGGCGGCGGCGTGTGCCGCAGCAGAGCGGGATTTGCTGGCTCGCCACGGGGCCGCTGAGCCAGACATCCGCCTCACTGCCGCCCCAATCTCCTGCCCCGCTCAGGTGTGGCAGGCGGAGAGCCGCAGAGCGGTGTGCGGCCTGCTCACCGGGCTTTTTTGTGGGGTGTACGCCATGCACCACGCCTTTCCCGATGTGGTGGGGGCCTCCGCCAATGTGGGACAGGTATTTGCAGAGAATGGCGCCGCGGTGGTGCGGGCCTTTATCCGCTGTGCCCGCCCGGAAGAGGAGGCCATTCTCTTCCCCCAGCACGACAGCACCGCCCAAACGCACGGCTTTGCTCTCACAGAAGTGACCTCCTATCCCAGCTGGCCGGGACAGGCGGACAGTCCTCTGGTGCGCACGCTGTGTCAGGTGTACCGGGCAGAGACGGGCCGGAACATGACGGTCACGGCCGTCCATGTGGGGCTGGAGCCCTCGGTGCTGGGGGCAAAGAACCCAGCTATGGTTATGGTTTCCACTGGGCCGGATATTGTGGATGCCCATGCAGTTACCGAGCGGGCGCCACTGGCGGGGATTCCCGACTACACCGCTCTGCTGGCGGGTACATTGGCCGCTCTGTAATCATGGGGGGCGTTTTGCCCAGCCAAGCCGGGAGGTTTTGCGCTCGCCGCGCGGGCCGCTTATCCAGCGGGGACACCGCTTTCTTTGCAAAGAAAGCGGTGGGAAAGAAAGCGCAGAGGGGGCAGCGCCCCCTCTGCACTCCCCCCAATGCGCATCCCGGCTAAAGGTCTGCTGCGGTGGGATTGCGCCAGTCTGGTGCCATTTGAACCAAGCTTCCCGCCTATGAAGAAAGCGTTGTACTGCTATGCAAGACAGGTAACCGCAAAGACTAAAAGTTACCGCCAAAAAATGGGGCGGCCCCATAAAAAGGCCGCCCTTTTGGAGGGGAGTGGAGAGGGGAACGA
>DXDX01000189.1 GCA_019115265.1 Candidatus Flavonifractor merdigallinarum
GTCCCCTTCTCCTCCACCTGCACCCACTCCGACTTCAGATTGGGGAAGCAGATGCTGTCGTTGTCAAAGACATGCTCGTCCAGGGCGAACAGCTGGGTGCCGTCCGGCGCCTCCGGCTGCTCAAAGCGAATCTGGTAGTCCTGGGGGGTCTTGTCCGGGTCAAAGGGACAGCGCAGGCCGGGGTGGAAGCCCAGCTGGATGGGCATGGGGCGGCTGTCCCGGTTGGTGACGGTACAGGTAGTGGCCAGTGTGTTCCCCTCCAGACGGTGGCACGTCTCAAAGGTGAACGACCAGGGCCAGCGCTCCCCGTCCGCTTCCCAGTCAAAGCGGAAGGAGAGATGGTCGCCCCCCTGCTCCACCAGAGTGTGCTCCACATCCCGGATAAAGCCGTGCTGGCCGCCGTAATAGCGCTTGCCGTTGTCCTCAAACCAGCCCTCGTCCAGCTTGCCGCACCAGGGGAAGCAGAACGGAGCCCAGCGGCCCCACACCGACGCCTTCCCCTCCCAGAGCCAGCCCCAGGGGGCGCTGCCCAGACCGTGGAGCTCTCTGGCCTCAGCACCGTGTGTACTGGCGGTTAATGTCAATGAGCCATTTTGGATGGTGTATTCCATCGTGAAACCTCCCTGCGCCCAGCCGGCGCTTGAATGAAACTAAGCCCTTTTCACACAAAACAGGGCTATATTCCCGCTAAACTGGCATTTATAAGCGAGAATATTCTTTTACTATGAAATCTCTCTCCTACTATGTGTATATTATATCACGCTTTCGCTTCACTGGCAATCCCGTCCAGTTCTGGGGAGGCGGCCATACAGGGCCATTTCCCGCCGCAGCGCCTGGGCCAGCTCCGGCGTCAGGCAGTCTGCCCTCATCCGCCAGGTCCAGTTGCCGCCCAGGGTGGAGGGGGTGTTGATCCGCCCCTCGCTGCCCAGCTCCAGCACATCGGCCATGGGGACGATGGTCCAGTCGGCCACACTCCCCCACAGAGCCCGCAGCATCCCCCAGCACTCCCCTTCCGTCTCGTTCAGGCGCAGATAGGCCCGGGCATAGGCGGTATCCGCCGCCGGGGCGGAGCGGAGCCAGCCCACAATGGTGTCGTTGTCGTGGGTACCGGGATAGGCCACACAGTGGGCGGTGTAAGTGTGGGGCAGATAGCCGCTGCCGGTGTCCCGGCTATCAAAGGCAAACTGGAGCACCTTCATCCCTGGGTAGCCCGCCTCCCGCAAAAAGCGGCGCAGAGCGTCAGTGTGGTAGCCCAAATCCTCCGCCACAATGGCCCGCCGGCCCAAGGCATCCTCCACAGCGTGCAGAAAGTCCAGACCAGGCCCCGGACGCCAGCGCCCGCCACGGGCATCGGCATCCCCGGCCGGGATGGCGAAATAGGATTCAAAGCCCCGGAAGTGGTCCAGCCGCACCGCGTCATAGAGGGAAAACTGGTGGGCCAGACGGCGAATCCACCAGCGATACCCGTCCCGCTCCATGAAATCCCAGCGGTAGAGGGGGTTGCCCCAGCGCTGTCCCAGCTCCGTAAAGGCGTCGGGGGGCACTCCGGCCACCTCGGTGGTGTGCAACGCCTCATCCAGCTGAAACTGCTCCGGCGCGGCCCACACATCGGCGCTGTCCTCCGCCACATAGATGGGCAGGTCCCCCATCAGAGAAATTCCTCTCCGCTGTGCCTGGGTCCGGAAATTTCGCCACTGGCGGAAAAAGAGGTACTGTATGCCCCGCCAGAACGCGCACTCCTCCGCCAGCGCAGTGCGCCAGCTCTCCAGCGCCTCCGGCTGGCGGCGGCGCAGCTCGTCCGGCCAGTTCTGCCAGGAGCCGCCCCCAAACGACCCCTTCAAGGCCATAAAGAGGGCGTAATCCTCCAGCCAGGCGGCATTTTCCCGGCAAAACTCCGGGTAGTCCTCCGGCGGACTGGAGAGCAGACGCTCACAGGCCAGGCGCAGCACCGGCAGGCGCTGACGGCAGAGGGTCCCATAGTCCACCCGCTGGGGGTCCTCTCCCCAATCCAGCGACGCATATTCCCGCCGCTCCAGCAATCCCTCCTCGGCCAGCATATCCAAATCAAGGAGATAGGGGTTGCCCGCATAGGAGGAAAAGGACTGATAGGGGGAATCTCCAAAGCCGGTGGGGCCGATGGGGAGAATCTGCCACCAAGATTGGCCCGCCGCCTGGAGAAAATCCAAAAATTGTTCTGCCGCCCGCCCCAGCGTCCCCACTCCCCAGGGACTGGGGAGAGAGGTTAAGGGCAGTAAAATCCCACTTTGACGCACATTGCTCACCTCTTAAAAAAAGCGGGAGCGGCCTTCTTCCAAAAGCTGCTCCCGCACGGGATGATATGGTTAGCCGTTGAGAGCCGCCAGACGCTTGGCAATCTCCTCTTTCACCGCCGACACCACAGCGGAGAAATCGTTGTTCTCCCCAAAGGGCAGATCCAACTTGATGGTCTTGTCCCGGGAGGTGAACTCCACCACACCTCTGGAGCAGGTCTTGGGGCTCACCACCAGGCGCAGCGGGCAGCCCAGTAGGTCGGCGTCGGAGAACATGAAGCCGGCGCCCACGGTGCGGTCGTCATAGAGAACCTCCACGCCGGCGTCCTGGAGCTGGGCATAGAGGGCGTCGCCCTTCTCCTGCACATCCCCCTTGTTGGGGTTGAGTGCACAGACCTGCACCTGCCAGGGGGCGATGGACATGGGCCACAGGGGGCCGTAGTCGTCGTGATAGGCCTCGCACACCGAGGCGGCCAGACGGCCCACACCGATGCCGTAGCAGCCCATAATGGGGTATTGCAGCTCGCCCTTTTCATCCAGGTACTGCATATTCATGGACTTGGTGTATTTGGTGCCCAGCTGGAAGATGTTGCCCACTTCCACGCCGCGGCTGATGCGCAGGCTGGGCTTGCCGCACACCGGGCACACGCCGCCCTGGAAGGCCTTGGCGATGTCCACCAGCTCCACACCGGGCAGGTCCCGGTCCATGGACATGCCGCCGAAGTGGTAGCCGTCCTCGTTGGCGCCGCAGTAGAGCATGTTGCATCCCTTCAGGGAGCGGTCGAATACCACCGTGACCCCCTCCGGCAGGCCCAGAGGCCCGATGGAGCCCGGGCAGATGCCGCTCTCGGGGTTGATGTCCAGCGCGGGGTGAATCTCATAGCCCAGATAGTTGCGCAGCTTCGTCTCATTGACCTCCAAATCGCCCCGGACAAAAGCGATGACATAGGCGTCGTCCTCGTTGCGCTGATAGACCACCGCCTTGGCGGTCTGGAGGGGGGTGATGTGGGCAAACTGGCACAAATCGTCAATGGTCTTGACGCCGGGGGTGGCCACCTTCTCCAGAGGACGCTCTTCCACCGTCTCGTTGGAGACGATGCACTCGGCGGCCTCCATATTGGCCCGGTAGCCGCACTCGTCGCACAGCACAATAGTGTCCTCACCAATGCCGGTGAGGAGCATAAACTCGTGGGAGACGCTGCCGCCCATCATGCCGGAGTCGGACTTGACCGCCACCACTTCCGGCACGCCCACACGGGCAAAGATGCGGTGATAGGCCTCCAGGCAGCGCTGATAATACTGCTCCAAATCCTCCTGACTGGTGTGGAAGGAGTAGGCGTCCTTCATGGTAAACTCCCGCACCCGGATGAGGCCGCCCCGGCACCGGGGCTCGTCGCGGAACTTGGTTTGAATCTGGTAGATCATAAAGGGGTAGTTCTGATAGCTCTTGGCCACATCCCGGGTCAGCTGCACCGACGCCTCCTCATGGGTCATACCCAGCACATTTTTCGCGCCGTTGCGGTCGGTAAAGCGGACCATCTCGCTGCCGATGCTGTCGTACCGGCCGGACTCCTGCCACAGGGTGGCGGGCATCACCACCGGGAAGAGCACCTCCTGGCCGTCAATGCGGTCCATCTCCTCCCGGATAATGTTCTCAATCTTCCGGGTCACCCGGCGCATGGGGGGATAGAGGGAAAATACCCCGCTGGCGACCTGCTTGATGTAGCCGCCCCGAATCATCAGGACGTGGTTGGCGGACTCGCAGCCGGCGGGCTTCTCCTTGAAGCGCATCCCCAGCAGTTGGCTTACTTTCACGAACGCTCACTCCTCAGCTTGTTCTCCGGTCCTTACGACCGCAATTTTACCACTCATATTACCACAGTTTCGCGAAAATTAAAAGAGCTTCCCCGGAATTTTCCGGTCGGAAAATCAGATTGACAGAATTCGATTCATCCGGTATACTAGGCTTTATAAAATAGCAGCGAAGGGAGGAATGTTGGTGGACACACCCTATACCCAGGCAGCCCGGGTTTTTAAGGCCCTGTGCGACCCCAACCGGGTGCGGATTCTGGAGCTGCTCCAGACGGGAGAGGTCTGTGCCTGCGCCCTGCTGGAACAGCTGGAAATCAGCCAGCCCACCCTCTCCCACCACATGAAAATTCTGTGCGATTCCGGTCTGGTCACCGGGCGCAAGGAGGGCAAGTGGATGCACTACTCCATCTCGGAGGAGGGACGGGGACAGGCATTGGCGCTGCTGGAGCGGCTCACCGGCGGCGGACCGGCGCAGCCGGTGACAAAACAGGTCTGACACATGCAAACGTGTCAGACCTGTTTTTTTAGGACTCGTCCGGGTCCTCCAGGGCGGCCAGCAACTCCACCGGCGTATCCCGGCAGAACGCGTTGCGCTCCTCCACCCCGGTGGAAGAGACATATTTGGGGTCCATAGCGTCCCGCAGGCCATCCCCCACAAATTGCAGGGCAAACACCGTTACCACAATGCACACGCTGGGGGGCACCCAAATCCAGGGGTAGTCGGAAAAGACGGTGATGTTGGTGGCGTACTGCACAATGTTGCCCCAGGAGGCCTGGGGGGTGCGGATGCCCACTCCCAGAAAGCTGAGGCTGGACTCGGAGAGGATGGCCCGTCCCACCCGCTGGGCCAGCGCGGCCCACACCGGGGAGATGACATTGGGCAGCACATTGCGCCGCAGAATGGTAGCGGTGCTCCCCCCCAGCGCCCGCACCGCCAGAATGTACTCCTGCTCCCGGACGGAGAGGGTGTTGCCGTACACCAGACGGGCGATGGAGGTCCAGCCCAGCAGTCCGATGACCACCACAATATTCCACACCGACGCCCCCACCAGCGCCACCAGGCACAGCACCAGCACGGTGGTGGGAAAGGACTGGAACACATCGGCACAGCGCATAATCCAAAATTCGCACACACCCCGGCGGTAACCGGCCAGCAGTCCCAGCGGTACCCCCACCGCCACGCTGATGGCGGCGGCGGAAAAGCCCACCAGCAGGGAGACACGCCCGCCATAGAGCAGCCGGGCAAACACGTCCCGCCCCACGTCGTCGGTGCCCAGCCAGTGTTCCCAAGAGGGGGGCGCCCAGAATCCGGCGGCCCGGTCGGTCACATTGGGCTCCAGCCCCATCAGAGGGGGCAGCAGAAGCACCAAAACCGCCTCCGCCGCCAGAATACACAGCCCCACCATGGCCCAGCGGTCCCGGCGGAAGCGCTGCCAGGGGGTGGAGTTTTGCGCCTTTTTCCCGCTCATACGCCGCCCCTCCCCTGCCGCACCCGGGGGTCTACCAGTCCGTAGACCAAATCCAGGAGCAGATTGGTGGAGAACACCGTCAGGGCGATGACCACCGTCACCCCCATAACCATGGCGTAATCCCGGCTGAGGATGGCGGTAAACATGAGGCTACCCATGCCCGGCCAGCCAAAGAGCCGCTCCACCACCACCGAGCCGCCGATGATGTGGGGAATGTGGGTGAGCACCGTGGTCAGAATGGGAGTGAGAGAGCCCCGGAACACATGGCGCACCAGCACCGCCCGCCCCTTGAGGCCCTTGGCCCAGGCGGTGCGGATATAGTCCTCCCCCATCGTCTCCAGGCAGGCCGCCCGGGTCTGCTTCACGAGCTCGCCCAGATTGCTGATGCAGATGACCGCCGCAGGCAGCGCCAGATGATAGAGCAAATCCCCCAAACTGCCGGACGTGCCGGTGGTGTACATCCGGGAGGCGGGTAGCAGCCCCAGCGTGAGGGAGAACACATACACCAGCACCAGGCTGAGCAGAAAACCGGGCACCCCAAAGCTCACCATGGAGCACACCGAGGCCAGCTTATTCCAGATGGAGCGGGGCTTCCACGCCGCCAGGGTCCCCAGGGGGATGGCCAGCAGAATGGCCAGCGCCACGCCGGTGCCGGTGAGGATGAGGGAGGGCCCCACCCGCTGGGCGATGCTCTCCGAGACAGGGCGGCCCGTTTGCCAGGAGAGCCCCAAATCCCCCTGGAAGAGGTCCCCCAGCCAGTTCACATAGCGCACCGGAAGGGGGTCATTGAGGCATAGGCGCTCCTCCAGGGCGGCCTGGTCGGAGGCGATGGCGCTTCCCCCCTCCCCCATCAGGTCGGCAATGGTGCCGGGGGCCACGCTGAGAAAGACAAATACCAACAGGGTAATCCCAAAAAAGACCGGGATGACGGTCATAAGCCGCCTGCGAACATAACGAATCAAAGTTCTTTCCTCCTGCACTTCCGGCTCCCCCAAATCTGGGGGAGCATGGGCCGCTCGCAACCGCCCTACGGAGGTTTTTTACACGATAGCGCGAAAGACGCGCCCCGTTCTCTATTCCTTTACCCACTCCCACACATTCTCGTTGGAGAAGCTGGCAGAGGGGTAGTCAATGCCGGAGACTGTGTTGGACTGGACATGGAGCGCAGTGCCGAACCACAGGGGGATAAAGGGCCGCTCCTGGGCCAGATACCCCTCCAGCTCCGCCAGGGCGGCGGTGCGCTGTTCCGGGTCGGTCTCGTTCTTCACTGCGTCAATGCGCTCCTCATAGGGCGCGGTGTCCGCCACGCGGAAGATGTTGTTCTCGGCGGTGAAGCGGCTCTCGGTGAACCACAGCGGGAGGGCGTTGGGGGTGTGGCTGGCGATGCCCATATCATAGGTGCCGTCGGCCATCCCGGCAAACATGGTGGTGGAGTCCACCGTCTCCACCTGGACGGAGAAGCCCGCCTCCTCCAGCTGCTGCTGCATGAGGGCGGCCAGGCCCTGCCGGTTGGAGGTACAGGCCAGACTGTATGTGGTTCCGTCGTACCCCGCCTCGGTGAGCAGCTCCTTGGCGGCGTCCACGTCATAGGCGGTGTTGTAGTCCCCGGCATAGCTGGCGCAGGTGGGCAGCACCGACGTGCCGGTTACAGTGCCGTGGCCCTGGGTGGACTGCTCACACAGCAGTTCCTTGTCCAGCGAGAGCTCAATGGCCCGGCGAATCCGGGCGTCCGAGATGGATTCATTGTTGAGCATCAGCTCAAAGAAGGTATTGGGTACGGTGCCCTCCAGCACCTCAAACCCGGCGCTCTCCGCGGTGGGCTGGTCGGCGGCGGAAAGACTGCCGCCAATGGCGTAGTAGTCCAAATCACCGGCGATGAGGGCGGTGAGGAGGCTGTTCTTGTCCATCACGGTGATGTCCAGCTCATCAAAGCCCGGCGCACCCAGTTGGTAGTTCTCATTGGCGGTAAGAATGAGCGCGCTGCCCATCACCTCGGACTGGAACTTGCAGGGACCGGAGCCGATGGGGGCCGCCCACAGATCCATGCTCATGGTGTCCGCCGGGGCCACATCCTCCATGAGGTGGGTGGGCAGTACATAGTACTCCCGGTTGCGGTCTAGCAGAAAATCCTCCGGCGTGGTAGCGGACTTGAAGGTCAGCTTGAGGGTGTACTCGTCCTCCACCGTCACACCCAAGGTCTCCCCCGCCACTGCCGCGCCGCTGGAATCCGTCCCGGCCAACACCGAAAAGGCCGAGCGGCCCAGGGTGGGACAGGCGGGGTCGGTCATGCGCACAATGGTGTCCGCCCAGTGCTGGGCGGTGACCGGCGTGCCGTCGTGGAACGCGGCTTTTTCGTCCAGGTGGAAGCGCACCGAAAGCCCATCGTCTGCACTCTCCCATGATTTGGCCCCCCGGGGGCTGAGGGTGCCGTCGGCGTGGACATAGGCCAGGCGGTCATAGATTTTGTCGTAAATCATGCGGGAGTAGTTGCTGCCCGAGGGGCTGTTGTAGGGCATGAGGGAGTCCCAGGCGTTGGAGATGCCATAGCTCACCACCACTGGCGCGTTGGAGGTGCTCTGCGGCTGGGCGCCGCTGGGCGCGGGGGTCTGGGTACAGGCGGTCAGGCTGGCGGTCAGCGTAAAGGCAGCCGCCAGGGCGATCGTTCTCTGTTTCAAAGAATCCTTCCTCTCTTTCTCATTGGTCTAAACAGGGGCGCGCGCCCCTCCCCCTGTCAAACAGGGGCGGCGGGGCGCGTCTTGTGAACGCCGGCAGGCGGCATTTACTCCACCGTCACGGATTTGGCCAGATTGCGCGGCTTATCAATGTCACAGCCGTGCATCAGCGCCACATAGTAGGCGAAGAGCTGCATAGGCACCACCTCCAGAGAGGGGAGCAGCAGCGGGTGGGTCTCCGGTACCGTGAGGGTGTAATCCACCACCTTGCCCACCGCGCTCTCCAGCGGGGCAATGGTGAGGCCCAGCACATCCGCGCCCCGGCTCTTCACCTCCACCACATTGCTCATGGTCTTTTCAAACACCGGGCGGCACCCCGCCAGCGCCACCACCAGGGTACCGGGCTCAATGAGGGAGATGGTGCCGTGTTTCAGCTCCCCGGCGGCATAGGCCTCCGAGTGGAGGTAGGAAATCTCCTTCAGCTTCAGCGAGCCCTCCAGCCCCACCGCGTAGTCCAGATTGCGCCCGATGAAGAACACCGAGGGGTGATTAAAGTAGATGGAGGCCAGATACTGAATCTGCTCCCGGTGGGTGAGAATCTCTTCCAGCTGCTGGGGCAGGCGCTCCAGCGCTTCCAGAAGGGCTTTATATTCCTCGTCCCCCAACGTGCCCATGGTCTTGGCGAAGGCCAGACCGATGAGGTCCACCACCGCCAGCTGGGTGGAGTAGGCCTTGGTGGTGGCCACGGCAATCTCCGGCCCGGCCCAGGTGTAGAGCACCCCGTCGCTCTCCCGGGCGATGGTGGAGCCCACCACATTGACAATGGACAGCACCCGAGCGCCCAGTCGCTTGGCTTCCCGCAGAGCGGCCAGGGTGTCAATGGTCTCCCCCGACTGGCTGATAACCAGGGCCAAGGTGCGCTCACTCACAATGGGGTTGCAGTAGCGGAACTCCGAGGCCAGCGCCACCTCCACCGGCTTGCGCAGCAGCGCCTCCAGTACATACTTGGCCGCCATTCCCACATGGTAGGAGGAGCCGCAGGCGATGATATAGATTTTCTCCAGGCTCTTTAAGTACGAGGTGGAGAACTCCAGCTCATCCAGCACCACCGCGCCGTCTCGGATGCGAGGGGTGATGGTGTCGTGGACCGCCTTGGGCTGTTCCATGATCTCCTTGAGCATAAAATGCTCGTACCCGCCCTTTTCGGCGGCGGAGATCTCCCAGTCCACATGCCGCCGCTCCTTCTCCACCGGGCGGAGATAGGCGTCATACACCCAGCAGTGGTCGGCGGTCAGCTCCGCAATCTCCCCGTCATCCAGGTAGCACACCTCCCGAGTGTGCTCAATGACAGCGGTCACATCGCTGGCCAGCACATGGAAGCCATCCCCGAAGCCCAGAATGAGGGGGCTGTCCTTGCGGGCGGCAATGAGGCGGTCGGGGCAGTCGGCGCACAGAATTCCCAGCGCATAGGCCCCCTGGATGCGGTGGAGCACCTTGGTCACCGCGTCCAGCAGATTTCCCCGGTAATAGTACTCCAGCAGCTGCGCCACTACCTCGGTGTCCGTCTCCGAGGCAAAGCGCACTCCGGTGGACTGGAGAAATTCCCGGATTTCGGCGTAGTTCTCAATAATTCCGTTGTGGACCACCGCAATGCGCCCGTTGGCGCTGACGTGGGGATGGGAGTTGACGTCGGAGGGCGCGCCGTGGGTGGCCCAGCGGGTGTGCCCCAGGCCAATGGTGCCCGCCAGTCCGCCCCGCTCCTCCACCTGCTGGGCCAGGGCCTGAATGCGCCCCTTGGTCTTGACCACTTGGATGCCGCCATCGTTGTAAACCGCCACACCGGCGGAATCATATCCGCGGTACTCCAGCCGCCGCAGGCCTTCCAGCAGAATGGGGGCCGCTGTCTCTCTTCCTACATATCCCACAATTCCACACATAGTCGTTGTTCTCCCGGAATAGATTCAGATTTTATACTCAGCAGTTTAAAAACTATTCCACTGCCATAACCGTATTATACCACAGAATCGCCCCTCGTAAAGAGGTTCCATGTGATTTCTTGTCTTAAGTTTTAGAATGGTCCTCCCTCTTCTGTTTGGAATGGGCCGGATGGCGGCCTCTGCCCCGCTGGGTTTCCGGCAGGCGGGGCGGCCCCTCCACCAGCACAATATCCGTCCCCACCCGCCGCACCTGCGCCCAGGGAAAGACCCGCTCCGGCTCCCGCCCCAGAAGGCCCAGCAGACGCAGACGGCCCGGCACCACCAGCGCCAGCACCTGCCCGGTCTCCAAATCCAGCTCCACATCCCCCACATATCCGTAGCGTGTGCCGTTCCCCAGACCGATAATCTCCTTACACCGCAATTCTGTGACCCGCTCGCCCATAGACCCCTCCCCTTCCGTCTGTTTCGTGCCATTGTATGCGCGCAGGTACCTGTCTCATGCCTCCGGCTTGCCTGCCGGGCGCGGATGTGGTACACTGGGAGCCAAACCAAGGGAAAGCGAGGTCTTGTACATGAAACAAGCCGCATTCATCGGCACGGGCAACATGGGCGGGGCGCTGGTTCGGGCGGCCTGTCTGTCGGTGCCGCCCCAGGAAATCATCATCTCCAACCGCACCCGCGCTAAGGCCCAGGATTTGGAGGGAGAGACGGGCTGCACGGTGGCCGCCAACAATCTGGAGGCCGCCAGCGCCGGGCGCTATGTCTTTCTGGGGGTGAAACCCCACCTGATGCGCTCCCTTCTGGAGGAGATCGGCCCGGTGCTCACGCCGGACCAGGTGCTGGTCTCCATGGCCGCCGGCCTCACCACCGAGACGCTGGCCACCTGGGCCCCGTCCGGCACCCCCATTTTGCGCATTATGCCCAACACCCCCTGCTCCATCGGTAAGGGCATGATTGCACTGTGCGCTGGGCCGGGTGTACAGGCGGCCCATCTCCAGGCCGTGGAGCACATTCTCCGCTTCGCCGGGCGGGTGGAGCGGCTCAATGAGGGGCTGATGGACGCCTTTTCCGCGGTGGCCGGCTGCGGCCCCGCCTTTGTCTACCCCTTTTTGGAGGCCATGGCGGACGGCGGGGTGCTGGCGGGCCTCCCCCGGCAGCAGGCCATCGCCTTCGCCGCCCAGACTCTCATCGGCGCGGCCTGTCTGGTGCTGGAGAGCGGCGAGCACCCCGGGGCGCTGAAGGACGCGGTGTGCTCCCCCGGCGGTTCCACTATTGAGGGGGTGGCGGCTCTGGAGCGGGGCGGCTTCCGGGGCATTGTGCTGGACGCGGTGGTAGCCGCGTGGAAGAAAAACACCGCCCTGGGCAAGTCGTGAGCCTTACTCTCATCACCGGGGGGAGCGGCAGCGGCAAGTCTGCCTGGGCGGAGAATTTGGCAGTGGCTTTGTGCCCCGGTGAGAAGCTCTACTGGGCCACCATGCCCCCCGGCGGCCCGGAGGGGGCGGCACGCATTGCCCGGCATCGTGCTCTCCGCTCCGGGAAGGGCTTTCGCACCCTGGAGTGCCCCCAGCTCCCCCCGGCGGCGGACCTCCCCGCCGGGGGGACAGTGCTGCTGGAGGATTTGTCCAATCTGCTGGCAAACCATCTCTTCTCCCCCCATCCCCCCCAGGACCCCGCCGCCTTTCTGCTGGAGGGGCTGCGCCCCCTCGCCGCCCGGTGTGGCCATCTCCTGGTGGTAAGCAATGAAGTTTTTTCTGACGGTATTCCCTACGACCCCGAAACTCGCGCTTTTCTCACGCATCTGGGCGCCCTCCACCGGGCGCTGGCCGGACAGGCTGATCTGGTGGTGGAGGTGGTTTGCGGCCTGCCGCTGGTCCTGAAAGGAGCGCTCCCCCATGTTTGACGCCTTTGTCATCGCCTTTTCCACCTACTCCCGTATTCCCATGCCCCGGGTGGAGTGGGGGCCCAAGGCCATGAAATTTGCCATCTGCTTTTTCCCGCTGGTGGGGGTAGCGGTGGGGGGGTGCGCTTTGCTGTGGGGGTGGCTGTGCCAGACTCTGGGCCTGAGCGGCCTGCTGCCCGCCGCAGGGCTCACCGCCCTCCCCCTCCTCCTCACCGGCGGCATCCACATGGACGGATTCTGCGACACGGTGGACGCCCTCTCCTCCCACCAGAGTAGGGAGCGAATGCTGGAAATTTTGAAAGACTCAAACTGCGGGGCGTTCGCCGTCATCTTCGCCGGGGTGTGGCTCCTGCTCTACACCGCCGCGGTTGAGGCGGTCACCACTCCCAGAGCGCTGGGGATTCTGGCGCTGGGATTTGTGCTCTCCCGCGCCCTCAGCGGGCTGGCGCTGGCCAACTGGAAGGGCGCCCGCCCCTCCGGGATGCTCCAGGCCTTTGCCGACGCCGCCCACCGCCGGGCGGTGACCGTCACCATGACCGCCTTTCTGCTCCTGTCCGCTGTGGGGATGCTCCTTCTCTCCCCCATTCGGGGCGGAGCGGCTCTGGGGGCGGCGACCCTGGTGTTTCTCCACTACCGGCATATGTCCTACACCCGCTTTGGCGGGATTACCGGCGATTTGGCCGGATATTTTTTGCAGCTGTGCGAGCTGGCCGTGGCGCTGGCCCTGGCCTTCCCCGCACCGCTGGGATGAGGTGATGGTATGATGCTCTTTATCGGGGGACGAGCCCAGGGAAAGGCCGCCTATGCCGCCGCCCACACCGGGTGCACCCCCCAGCCCTGCGCCACTCCTGAGGAAGCTCTAAACTCCCCTGCCATAGACCAGTTCCACCTGCTGTGCCGCGCCATTCTGGAGGGGGGCGGCGATTTGAGTGCCTTTGTAGAGACACTGGTGGCCCAGAATCCAGACACGGTGGTGGTGTGCGACGAGATTGGACTGGGTATCGTCCCTCTGGACCCCTTTGAGCGCCGCTGGCGGGAGGAGACAAGCCGGGCCCTCTGCCGTCTGGCGGAGGTGTCCCAGCGGGTGGAGCGGGTGTGCTGTGGACTGGGGGTGCGCCTGAAATGACGGAATTTCTCCTGCTGCGCCACGGCAAAACCGCCGGAAACCTCACCGGAAACTATGTGGGCGGGCGCACCGACCAGCCGCTGTGTCCTCAGGGGGTAACGGAGTTGGAGGCCCTCCCCCGCTACTTCGCTCAGCGGCTCTATGTAAGCCCCATGCTCCGCTGCCGCCAGACCGCCGCCATCCTCTTCCCCGATTTGACGCCAGTGGTGGTGGAGGGGTTCCGGGAGTGCGATTTCGGGGCGTTTGAAAACCGGAATTTTCACGATTTGGAGCACGACCCCCGCTACCGGGCCTGGGTGGAGGGAAACTGCGCTGGACCTATCCCCGGCGGGGAGCACCCCGACCAGTTTATGGAGCGCTGTCGGAGGGCTTTCGCCCCCCTGCTGGAGCAGCCTGCGCCGGGCACCACCGCCCTGGTGGTCCACGGCGGCACCATCATGGCCATCCTATCCGGCTTCGCCAAACCGGCACAGCCCTATTTCTCCTACCAGGTGAAAAACGGCGGCGGATACTGCTGTCAGTGGGAGGACGGTTTTCTCACCCATTTGAAACTCCTCTGAGCTTTTTCTATCGCAGCTCTTCAGAAGATAGACAAAGAGAGCGCTTTTATCGCTTTTCCAATTGTGTACTTCTCACAAATACCGCTCTCTTTTCCTGTTAAAGTCTCTGAAAAAAATTTTCAAGCTCTTCTTTTGCTGACAAACCCGGAAGCGGTCTGCTATGCTGTGCACAGACAGCTTGGGTTGTTACTGGCAACAGGCAAAACCAAGTCTCGAACGGTGTTCACTCACGAAATTGCAACGTGAGTGCATAGTTCGAGGCTTGGTTTTTTTATCCCCTCCGTCCGCATTCTTTCCTTGTGGGTCAGACCTCTGGACGCTTCCAGATGGCAAAGCGGACGGTTAAAGGGGGTTCGGTATGGGGAGGTGAGTATGTTGTCCTATCAGGTCCTCAAGACCATCAACAACAACATTGTCAGCTGTGTGGACACCCAGGGCAAGGAGCTCATCATCATGGGCCGGGGGCTGGGCTTTGGGGTAAAGGCCGGGGCCCGGCTGAGCGAGGACAAGGTGGAAAAGGTCTTTCGGATGGAGGACCCCACCGAGGTCAGCCGCCTGGAACATCTCTTTGCCTCCCTGCCGGCTGACCAGATTCGGCTGTGCGCCTCCATCATCGACTATGCCAAAGAGACCCTGCGCAAGGAGCTGAGCGAGGGCATCTACTACACCCTCACCGACCACATCTGCTTCACCCTCCAGCGCATCCGCAAGGGGATACACTTCTCCAACGCCCTCCAGACGGAGGTGCGCATCTTCTACCCTCAGGAGTACGCGGTGGGGCTCCACGCACTGGACCTCATCGAGCAGCAGCTGAAGGTGCGTCTGCCGGAGGATGAGGCGGCCACCATTGCCCTGCACATTGTCAACGCCGAGTACAGCACCTCCATCAGTGTGACCATGCACACGGTACAAGCCATGCACGACCTGGTGAACCTGCTGGACCAGTGGGAGGGGCTGAACGTGGACCACCAGTCCCTCTACTTTGACGAGCTGATTGTCCACCTGAAATTTGTCGCCCTCAGCGCCTTTTCCGGCCGGCCGGAACTGCGGCCGGAGAAGGAGTTCATTGAGTTGGTACGCAAGCTCTTCCCCGTTGAGTTTGCCTGTGCCGCCGCGATGATGGAGTACCTGTCCGAGCAGAGCCACTCCCCCATCCCGGAGGAAAACACCGCCTATCTGTGCGTCTACATCCACCGGGCCAACACCCTATCCGTAAAGGTATGAAAGGAGAACGAGTATGGGTTTTCTGAACAAACTGTTTGGAGGCGGCTCCGCTGAGCTGGAGCTGAAAGCCCCCGTGGCCGGCGAGGCCGTCCCGGTCCAGGAAGTGAGCGACCCCACCTTTGGGGACGAGATTCTGGGCAAGGGCATCGCCATCCGTCCCACCGGCAACCAGATTTGCGCCCCCTGTGACGGCACCATCGACATGATGTTTGACACCGGACACGCTGTCAGCATGACCGGTACCAACGGGGCGGAAATTCTCATCCATGTGGGGCTGGAGACGGTCACCCTGAAAGGCAAGCACTTCACCGTCCACGCCGCCAACGGCAACCCGGTCAAGACCGGCCAGCTCCTCATTGAGTTTGACCGGGAGGCCATCGCCGCCGAGGGCTTTGACACCATCACCCCCATGGTCATCTGCAACTCCGACCACTTCAAAGAAATCAAGACCTACACCGGCTCCACCGTGGCGGTGGGAGACAAGGTCATCGGCCTTGTGAAGTAAAATTGGCACCACAGGGGCGCTGTGGGCCGGTGCTCCTTTGGGGGACAGAGCGGGAATTGTGTGTCACCTCCCCGCTGTCTCTGCATATCGCTCTTACTAAGTTTATAGGAGAGGAGTTTTGTTTCCATGATGCGATTTTTACAACGACTGGGCAAATCTCTGATGCTCCCCGTGGCGTGCCTCCCCATCGGCGGCCTGCTTATGGGCATCGGATACTGGATTGACCCCTCTGGCTGGGGCGCCAACAACCTGCTGGCCCTGCTGCTCATCAAGTCCGGCGGTATCCTCATTGACAACATGGCCATTCTGTTTGCCCTGGGCGTCGCAATCGGCATGTCCAAGGACCAGGAGGGCACCTCCGCTCTGGCGGCCATCATCTCCTGGCTGACCGTCCAGACCATGCTGGGCGTGGGCGTGGTACAGCTCATTCTGGGCGCGGACGCCACTGTCCCCGCCGCGTTCAGCAAGATCAACAACCAGTTTATCGGCATCCTGTGCGGCCTCATCGCCGCGGGCTGCTACAACCGGTTCTACAAGACGAATATGCCCGACTTCCTGGGCTTCTTCGCCGGACGCCGATTTGTGCCCATTATGACGGTGGTCACCACCCTCATCGTGTGCATCCCCCTCTACTTCGTCTGGCCTGTGGTGTACAACTTCCTGGTTGGCGTGGGCGAGGCCATTCTGGGCCTGGGCCCTGTGGGTGCCGGCATCTACGGCTTCCTCAATCGCCTGCTCATCCCCATCGGTATGCACCACGCCCTCAACAGCGTGTTCTGGTTTGATGTGGCCAACATCTATGACATCGGCAAGTTCTGGGGCACCCAGCCCGGCGGCGTGCTGGGCCAGACCGGCCAGTACCTGACCGGCTTCTTCCCCGTCATGATGTTCGGTCTGCCCGGCGCCGCTCTGGCCATGTACCACACCGCCAAGAGCAGCAAGAAGAAGATCGCCGCCGGCATCCTGATGTCCGCCGCACTGTGCTCCTTCTTCACCGGCGTCACCGAGCCCCTGGAGTTCTCCTTCATGTTCCTGGCTCCCGGCCTGTATGTGGTCCATGCCATCCTGACCGGTATCTCCGTAGGCGTGCTGGCCGCCCTGCCCATCCGCGCCGGCTTCAACTTCAGCGCCGGTTTCGTGGACTGGTTCCTGTCCTTCAAGGCCCCCTTCGCCATGAATTCCTGGCTGCTCATCCCCATCGGCCTGCTGGCCTTTGTCATCTACTATGTGGTGTTCCGCGCCCTCATCACCGCCTTCAACCTCAAAACTCCCGGCCGTGAGGACGACGACAACAGCGCCGAGATGAACATTGAGCTGGGCAGCAGCGACTATGCCGCCATGGCCAAGGCCATCCTGGAGGGCGTGGGCGGCGCGGACAATGTCACCAACGTGGACAACTGCATCACCCGCCTGCGCCTGGAGGTCAAGGACCGCTTGCTGGTGGATGAGAAGAAGATCAAGGCCGCCGGCGCCGCCGGTGTGGTCCGTCCGGGCAAGACCAGCGTTCAGGTCATCATCGGGCCCAAGGTCCAGTTTGTGGCCGACGAGTTCAAGAAGCTGGTCCGCTAAAGTCATCCTGTACCGGCTGGGGCCCACAGTCTGATACAGAAAGCGGGGGCCGCAGAGAGAAAGTTCTCTCTGCGGCCCCCTAATTTTTTAGGACTGGAGCAGCTGGAGCAGCTCCTCCTCGCTGAGGACGGGAATGCCCAACTCGTTGGCCTTCTTGAGCTTGGAGCCGGCGGCCTCCCCTGCCACCACATAGCTGGTCTTTTTGGAAACCGAGCCGGACACCTTGCCCCCCTGGGCCTCAATGAGGGCAGCGGCCTCCTTCCGCTCCAGGTTGGGAAGGGTGCCAGTGAGCACAAAGGTCTTGCCCGCCAGGGCCTCCCCCACCGGGGCCTCGGTGCTCTCAAAGGACACCCCGGCCTCCCGCAGCGTCTCAATGAGATGGCGGCTCTGGGGGCTTGCAAACCACTCCAGCAAACTCTGGGCCGTAATCGTTCCGATGTCGGGGACGGCGGTCAGCTCCTCCTCGGTGGCGGCCATCAGGGCGTCCAGGGTGCCAAACCGGGCGGCCAGCACCTTTGCCGCCTTCTGCCCCACCTGCCGGATACCGAAGGCGAAAAGCAGCCGCCCCAGACCCGCCGACTTGGACTTCTCAATGGCGGTGAGCAGAATTTCCGCGCTCCGCTTCCCCATGCGCTCCAGGGCCTGCACGTCCTCCGCCTTGAGCTGGTAGAGGTCGCCGGGGCCTTTCACCAGGCCCGCACCCACCAGAGACTCCACCACCGCGGGGCCCAGATGCTCAATGTCCATGGCGTCCCGGCTGGCAAAGTGGATGAGGTGGCGCATCCGCTGGGCGGGGCACTCCGCGCCGGTACAGCGCACATGGGCCCCATCCTCATCCCGCTCCACCGGCGCGCCGCACACCGGGCACACGGTGGGCAGAACATAGGGCTCAGTGCCCTCCGGCCGCTTCTCCTTCAAGACGGACACAATCTCCGGGATAATCTCCCCCGCCTTCTGGACCAGCACGGTATCGCCGATGCGGATGTCCTTCTCGGTGATGAAGTCCTGGTTGTGGAGGGTGGCGTTGGTGACGGTGGTGCCCGCCAGACGCACCGGCTCCACCACCGCTTTGGGGGTGAGCACCCCGGTGCGCCCCACCTGGACCACAATGTCCACCACCCGGCTGGGCTTCTGCTCCGGGGGGTACTTGTAGGCCGCCGCCCACCGGGGGAATTTGGCGGTGGAACCCATGGCGGCGCGGTCTGACAGGTTATTTACCTTTACAACCGCTCCGTCAATGTCAAAGGGATATTGCTCCCGCCCCTCCCCCATCCGTCCGATGACCTCCCCCACCTGGTCAATGTTGGTGCAGGTCTCATGGGGGATGACCTTGAAGCGCTGGCTGGCGAGGTAGTCCAGGGTTTCGCTGTGGGTGGTGAAGGTCTTGCCCTCCGCCCACTGGATGTTAAAGACCCGGATGTCCAGGCGGCGGCTGGCCGCGATTTTGGGGTCGTGCTGGCGCAGGGACCCGGCGGCGGCGTTGCGGGGGTTGGCAAAGAGGGGCTTACCTTGGAGCTCCAGCGCCTCATTGAGCTCCTCAAACACCTGCCGGGGCATGAACACCTCGCCCCGAACAATGAGAGAGGGCAGCGCCTCCGGGAGACGCAGCGGAATGGAGCGGATGGTGCGCAGATTTTCCGTCACATCCTCCCCCACCTGGCCGTCTCCCCGGGTGGCGCCCCGGACAAAGACGCCGTTTTCATACTCCAGAGCCACAGAAAGGCCGTCCACCTTGGGCTCCACGTCGTATTCCACCCCATGGGGCAGAGCTTCTTGCACCCGCTGGTCAAACTCGCCCAGCTCCTCCAGGGAGAATACATCCTGCAAACTCTCCAGCGGCACCCGGTGGACCACCTCGGCAAAGCCGTCGGCCACCTTGCCCCCCACCCGCTGGGTGGGGGAGTCGGGGGTCACCCAGTCGGGGTGGGCCGCCTCCAGCTCCTCCAGACGGCGGAGCTTGTGGTCAAAATCATAGTCGCTCATGCTGGGGGCGTCCAGCACATAGTATTCATAATTGGCCTGCTCCAGTTCCTGCCGGAGGGCCTCCACTTCCTGTCTCTCGTCCATTGGGACCTCCCTACCTTGTCTCGGGGTGTATTCCTATGGGTTCCAATTCAAATAGGTCTCCGGCACCTGTCCCACCACCACAATCTCGCTGACTGGGAGGGAGACGGAAACCGTCTCCACGGTGGTGCTGCCGGCCATGAAAAGGGTCACTTCCACCGTCAAATCCAGCGTGACCTGGTGGAGGGTCTGGTTCACACCGGCGGCCTCAAACGCGCTGGTAAACTGGGCGGTGGGGGTGCTGACCGCCAGCACCTCCACCCCGATGGACGGCCCCCGGTTGGAAAGCAAGCTCCAGCCGGTGAGACTGCCCAGCGGGACGGACAATTCCTCGCTGTCAAGCGTTTCTACTTGTCGGATAATTTTGGCTAAAAGCTGGGTGCGCAGGGTACTGAGCCGGGCGGAGTCAGCCTCCAGTGTGGCCACTGCTCCATCCGGCCCAGTCTCCACGGTGTAAAGGCCCTGACAGATCTGGGGCTGCTCCTCCAAGAGCTGCCCAAAGGCCTCCTCCACCTCCACCCGCACCGCCCGCTCCACCTGAGCGGCGGCCAGACTGGCCAGTGCGGGCTGGAGAGCCACATCCAGACGCCACAGCAGGAGCAGCGCCGCCGCCACCCCCACCAGGGCGGAAATAATTGTAAAGTTTTTTCCCTTGTCAGAGATTCGCCGGGGCCAGTTTGGCCATATCCGGCGCAGCCAACGCGCCACAGGCCCTCACCTCCCGGTGGGAGTCTATGGCAAAGAAGGGCGGATTATGCTTGACAGAGCAGCTCCTCCACCGCCAGCATCACACCGGCCTTCCCGCTCTCGTAGGTAAGGCCGCCCTGGAGGTAGGCGGTGAAGGGCTCCCGCATGGGGGCGTCGCAGGAGAGCTCAATGGACGCGCCCTGGATGAACGCCCCGGCGGCCATAATCACCGGACAGTCGTAGCCCGGCATGTCCCACGGCTCGGGGGTCACATAGGAGTCCACCGGCGCGCCGAACTGGATGCCCTTACAGAACTTTTTCAGCGGTTCCGGTGCGCCGAAGTGGATCATCTGGATGATGTCGTGGCGCACCTGCTGAGAGGTGGGCTCGGTCTGATAGCCCAGCTCTTCCATGATGCGGGCGGCAAATACCGCCGTCTTGACCGCCTGGGCCACAGTGTGGGGGGCGAGGAACAGCCCCTGATAGAGGGCGCGGTTGTTCCCCAGGGTAGAGCCGCACTCCCGGCCAATGCCCGGCACGGTGAGGCGGGCCGCCGCCCCCTCAATGAGGTCCCGCCGCCCGGCCAGATAGCCGCCGGTGGGGGCCAGTCCGCCGCCGGGATTTTTGATGAGGGACCCCACCACCAGGTCGGCCCCCACCTCAGTGGGCTCCTGCTCCTCCACAAACTCGCCGTAGCAGTTGTCCACCAGAATGGCGGCGTTGGGGTTGTGGGCTTTCACAATCTGGCACAGCTCGCCAATCTCCGCCACCGATAGGGACGAGCGGGTGGAGTAGCCCTTAGAGCGCTGAATCAGTACTACCTTGACCCGGGGGTCCTCCACCGACTGGGCCAGCCCCTCCCGGTCGGGGGCGTTGTCCTTCAGCTCCACCTGGCGATACTCCACCCCGTAGCTCATGAGGGAGCCGGGCCCCTTGTCCACAACCCCTACTACCCCCAGAAGGGTGTCATAGGGGGCCCCTACCGCGGAGACTAGGATATCCCCCGGCTTCAGCGCCCCAAAGAGGGCGCAGGCGATGGCGTGGGTGCCGTTGACAAAGCCGATGCGCACCAGCGCGTCCTCGGTACGGAAGATTTCGGCATAGATCTCCTCCAGCTTGTCCCGGCCCAAATCGTCATAGCCATAGCCGGTGGTGCCGGCAAAATAGCTCTCCGCCACCCGGTGCTTCTGAAACGCCGCGAGGACCTTGAGGCTGTTGGACTCGGCAATCTCGTCAATACGCGCAAACTGCTCCCGCAGGCCGTCCTGGGCCTTGCGGGCCAGGGCGCGGACCTGCTCACTGATTTCCAATGACATACGTTCTCATTCCTATCTCTATTCTCAAAGGGTGGGCAGTTCCGCTTGGACAAAGGCCGTGGCCAGACGCACACAGGCCTCCACATCCCGCTCATCCACCATCTCCAGGGGGGTATGGGTGTAGCGGCAGGGCACCGAGATGCCGCCGGTGAGCACGCCGCCCCGGCTCTGGTGGATGGCGCCCGCGTCGGTGCCGCCGGCCCGGATGATGTCGGTCTGGGCGGGAATGTCCCCCTCTTTGGCCAGCTCCCGCAGCTTGGACACCACCTGGGGGTGGCAGATGACCGAGTGGTCCATCACCTTGATGGCCGCGCCCTTACCCAGTCGGCTGGTGGCGCTGTGCTTGGTACCGGGCTCATCGTCGGCAATGGTGACATCCAGCGCCAGCGCGTAATCGGGCTCTATGGCATAGGCGGCGGTGCGGGCGCCCCGCAGACCCAGCTCCTCCTGCACGGAAAAAACCGCATAGAAATCGTTGTGTACCGGCTGGCCCTTCAGCGCCTCCAGCACCTGGAGCAACACCACGCAGGAAATCCGGTTATCCAGATAGGGGGAGAGAATGCGCTTTCCGGCGGTAAAGGGGGTGGTGTTGTACACCGCCGTGTCCCCCAAATCCAGGCCCATAGCCCGCACTTCCTCCTCGCTGTCCGCGCCCACATCAATGCACAGCTGCTCCAGCTTCAACTCCTTGGGGTCGGCGTCCTCGGGGACGCACACCACCCCCCATACACCATTGGCAAAGCGCACCGGCGTGGCGCACAGATCGGGGGCGTGCAGACCGCCCAGACGGCCAAAGCGCAGAAAGCCCTCCTTCTCAATGTGGGTGATAATAAAGCCGATGGAGTCCATATGGGCGCACAGCATCACCTTGGGGCCGTCCCCCTTCCGGTGGACAATGAGATTGCCCAGCGCGTCCACCCGCACCTCGTCCGCCAGCGGCTCCACCAGCGAGCGCAGGGTGTCCCGCACCCCCGCTTCGTCCCCGGCGGGGCCGTGGCTGTTGTTCAGAGCAGAGAGAATACTCATCAAATCCATGTGAAATCACTCCTTTACATACGCTCGGCCAGTGCGCCCAGGAAGAGACTCGCCAGCTTCAACTGATTTTCCAGATCCTGAATGGCCACCACGCTGGCGGGGGCGTGGAGATAGCGCACCGGCGAGGACAGCGTGGCGGTGCGCACTCCCTCCCGGGTGCGCTGGAAGGAAGAGGCGTCGGTGGCACCGGCCAGATAGTGTTTGGTCTGCCAGGGAATCCCGTTTTGCTCGGCGGTGTCCCGCAGCAGGCGATAGAGCTCCCGGTCCCCCACGGAGCCCATGTCCATGAAGGGAATCACCGGCCCCTTACCCACCATACAGACCTTCTGAGCTCCCTTGCAGCCGGGGAGGTCGGCGGCGGTGGTGCCCTCCAGCGCCAGCGCGATCTCCGGGTGGATGGCAAAGGCTGCGCCGAACGCGCCCCGGCAGCCCACCTCCTCCTGCACCGTAAAGACAAAGGTGGTATCCATGGGCAGCTCTTCCTCCAGCAGCTTCATCATCACCGCGCAGCCCACCCGGTCATCCAGGGCCTTGGCCTTGAGCATCCCATTGCCAAACTCCACGCAGTCGCTGTCAAACACCACCACATCACCCAGGGACACCAGCGCCTCGGCCTCCTTCTGGTTGCCCGCGCCAATGTCCACATACAAGTCCTCCAGCTTGGGGACCCGCTTTTCCTCCTCGTCGCTCACCAGATGGTAGGCTTTCAGGCCGATGACGCCGGGCACCTCCTGAGGGCCCACCTTCACAGGCTTGCCGATGAGCACACGGGTATCAATTCCCCCAATAGTGGTCACTTTCAGATAGCCCTCTGAGGTGATATGGCGGACCATGAGGCCCACCTCGTCCATGTGGGCGCACATAACGAAGCGCTTTCCTGTCGCCTTGCGCCCCCGTTTCCAGACGATGAGGTTGCCCAGGGTATCCACCCGCATCTCGTCGGCGTAGGGGGCCACCCGCGCCTGGATAAAGTCCCGGACGGACTCTTCAAAACTGGCCACCCCGCTCAGGGCGCACAGCTCTTTGACCAAATTCAGCACTGGGTCTTCCCCTCCTTTCCCATCGCCCGCACCGAGGCGGCCAGCAGACGGGCAGTCTGCTCCAGATCGCCCTGGTCCAGTACCTCAACGGGGCTGTGCATATACCGCAGGGGCAAACTCACCACTCCGGTGGCCACCCCTTCCCGGCAAATCTGCATCCACCAGGCGTTGGTGCCCGTGTGGCCGCCCATCACCTCCAGGGAGTGGGGAATCCCCTCCCCCTCCGCCTGCGTGCGGATGAGCCGGGTCATCCACCCAGTCATATTGGGACCCACCCCAATGGCCGGACCGCTGCCCAGCGGGAAGCACTTCTCCTTGGGTGCGTCCGGTGTGGCGCCGTGGGTCACATCCACCACAATGCAGCAATCCGGGTTGAGGGCAAAGGTGCCGCACAGCGCCCCGGTGCCGCTGACCTCCTCCCGGGTAGAACCCATAATATAGAGGTCCACATCCAGATTCACATCTTGCAGCAGCTCCGCACAGCGGACCAGCGCGGCAAAACAGGAGCGGTCGTCCATAGACTTGCCGCAGATTTTGCCGTGGCTCAGGGAGAAACAGCTCCCCCGGAACACCATGGGCGTACCGATGGGCACCGCCTTCTGGGCCGCCTCCTGGTCCATACCGATATCCACAAAGAGCTCATGGATGGGGATGGAACGGCTGGCGTCCTCCTTGTTCAGGACGTGGGGGGGCAGACAGGCCACCACTCCATAGAGGGGCGGCTGGGTGAGCACCGTCACTTCCCGGTCGGGGAGCATCCGGGGGTCCACTCCCCCGATGGTCTGAAAGCGGAGAAAGCCCTCCTCGATGCCGGTGACGATAAGGCCGATTTCGTCCAGATGGGCGTCCAGCAGCAGGCGCTTGGCGCCGGGCTTGCCGCACAGCCGCTCGCCGATGACATTGCCCATTTTATCCTGATAAACTCGGTCCACAAACGGGGTCAAAAGCTCTATGGCCGCCTGGGCCGCTGGGGTCTCAAACCCGGAGGGGGCATTCTGCCCACAGAGCTTCTCCAATGTCTTGAGTGTGTCCATGTATTCCCTTCTCTCTGCGTGATTTGGTTACTCCAGGCTGTTGACGATCTCTTTAAAGAACGCCCCACGCTCCATGAAGTTTTTGAATTTGTCAAATGCGGCGCCCGCCGGGGAGAGAATCACCACGTCCCCCGGCTCCGCGGCCCGGTGGGCCGCCAGTACAGTCTCTTTAAAGTCGTCTATCTCCACAATCTCCGGCGCGCCGGGGGCGTAGTCGGGGGCCGCCTCCACCGCCGCGCGGATTTTGGCCGCGGTGGCCCCGGTGAGGAAGAGCTTCTTTACATGGGCCACAATCTCAGGGCCCAGGGTGTCAAAGGGGATGTGCTTATCATAGCCGCCGGCAATGAGAATTACCTTCTCCGGGAAACAGCGCAGCCCCGCAATGGTGCGGGAGGGGCTGGAGGCGATGGAGTCGTTGTAGTAGCGCACCTCCCGCAGGGTGCGCACCAGCTCAATGCGGTGCTCTACCCCCTGGAAGGAGGCGGCAAAGGCCCGGATCACCTCATCCGGCACCAGGCCGTTTACTGCCCCGATGGCCGCCATGTAGTTCTCCACATTGTGGTCGCCGGGCAGCAGAATGTCCAGCAGCGGCAGCACCCGGCGGGGGCCGTGCTCGTCGGACACCCAGATGGCGCCGTCGTGGACATACACCCCCTGCTCCAGACGCTCCTTCCGGCTGAAGAAGGTGACCTCCCCCACCGCGTCGTCGGCAAAGCTCCGGGTGATGTCGTTGTCGTAGTTGAGCACCACCAGACCTCCGGCGTTCTGGTGGCGGTAAATGTTCTGTTTGGCGGAGACATACTCCTCCATGGAGGTGTGCACATCCAGGTGGTTGGGGGCCAGATTGGTGACCACCGCGATTTCCGCGCTACGGTCCATGGTCATAAGCTGGAAGGAGGAGAGCTCCACCACCACCATGTCCTCCGGGGACATGTCCCCCGCGTCCGCCAGCAGAGGCCGCCCGATGTTGCCCCCCACAAAGGTGTTGTAGCCCGCCGCCTTCAGCAGTCCGGCGATGATGGAGGTGGTGGTGGTCTTGCCGTCACTCCCCGTCACCGCCAGAATGCGGCAGGGACAGACCTGGAAAAAGACCTCCATCTCGGAGGTGATGACCGAGCCGTGTTCCTTGGCGTCCAGCAGCTGAGGCACATCCGGGCGCAAACCGGGCGTGCGGAAAATAACGGGGTAGTTTCTCAGGCCGTCCAGGTAGTCCGGTCCCAAATGGAGCTCCACACCCAAACTCTCCAGCGCGGCGGCCTGGCCGTCGAACTGCTCCCGGGTGCGTTTGTCACAGGCGGTGACCTTCACCCCGGCGCGGACCAGCAGCTGAATCAGGGGGGTATTGGACACGCCAATCCCCACCACAGCTACCCGCTGTCCCTTCAGGCCGGAGAGATATTCCTGCAAGGTCAATTCCATAGACCCATTCTCCTTTCCAGTGGTCTGTGCATACTGGTGGTAGTCTAACTGAATTAGTATACCCCATCCAGGCACAAATTTCAATGCGTTCTCCTGACACTCCCCAGGTTCATTTGGTAGAATAGGGGTGGATTTGTGTACCACTTTCTGCTATCCTATTTATAAAAAACAGGAGTGCAGGAAGATGACAGCACAAGAAGCTCGGGCAAACATGACAGACCTTATCACGCAATTCGTAAATGCCATTGCACAAAAAGAGTATGGAACGCTGGCCTCCTTTGCAAAAACGGAGAGCTGGTGTCAGCCCGG
>DXDX01000027.1 GCA_019115265.1 Candidatus Flavonifractor merdigallinarum
CCGCCCTTTTGGAGGGGAGTGGAGAGGGGAACGAGAAGTTCCCCTCTCCGCCTTTTCTTTCCCCGGTTTCTTTTCCGCGAAAAGAAATCGGGTCCCCGCTGGATAAGCGGCCCGTCCGGCGAGGACAAACACCCCCGGCTTGGCTGGGCACATCCCACACTTCTATATTCCCTTTTTGCCGTTGCGCGAAAGGGGAACCGTGTATTATAATGGTCCAGGGCATCTTTCTCCAAAAAAGGTGCCGTTTTCCCATTTTAATCAATGACAGGGAGGTTCTTACCCATGAAAAAGCCTGTTCTTGTTGTCATGGCCGCCGGTATGGGCAGCCGGTACGGCGGCCTCAAACAGCTGGACCCGGTGGGCGCCCACGGCCAGCTGATTGTGGACTACTCCATCTATGACGCCCACCGCGCCGGATTTGAGACGGTCATCTTTGTCATCAAGCCCGAGCTGGAGGAGGAGTTCCACCGGGCCATTGGCGACCGCCTCTCCCGGAAAATGGAGGTGCGCTATGTCCATCAGCGGGTAGACGACCTGCCGGAGGGCTACACCGTCCCCCAGGGCCGGGTGAAACCCTGGGGCACCGCCCAGGCCGCTCTGGCCGCCCGCCATGTGGTGGATGGTCCCTTCGCGGTCATCAACTCGGACGACTACTACGGCCCCGCAGGCTTCCAGGCGCTCTATGACTACCTCACCACCCACCCGAACACACCGGAGCACTACTCCTTTGCCATGGTGGGCTATCTCCTGAAAAACACCGTCACCGAGTTTGGCCATGTGTCCCGCGGGGTGTGCGTGGCGGATGAAGAGCACCACCTGCTGAGCGTCACCGAGCACACCCACATTGAAAAGGGCACCGTCTGCCCCCGCTTTACCGAGGACGGCGGGGCTACCTGGACGGATTTGGACGGGGACACGCTGGTGTCTATGAACCTGTGGGGCTTTACCCGCAGCTATCTGGATGAGGCCTGGGCCCGCTTTCCCGCCTTCCTGGAACGGACAATGAAGGAAAATCCCCTGAAGGGGGAGTATTACCTCCCGGCAGTGGTCAGCCAGCTGATTGCGGAAGAAAAAGCCCAAGTCACCGTTCTCCCCAGCCACGACAAATGGTACGGCGTCACCTACCAGGAGGACAAGCCCGCTGTGGTCGCGGCGCTCCGCCGTATGACAGAAGAGGGGCTCTACCCCGAGGAGCTCTGGGGCTGATTTTCGGCGTGATGAGGGACTTTCGCTAATTCCAGTGCGAAATAAGGTAGATTGTTCTCTGGAACTATGGTATCATTTCAACAGAAATGCTTATGTTTCGTCATACAGCCGGTTTCTTTTCTCCATCTGCTCCTTTTCCCCATCTCTGGGCTGAATACGGGCATAAGCGGAATGAAAGAGAGGAGTTTGGTTATGTACACATGTAAGCAATGCGGCCAACCCATGGCAGAGGACCAGCGCTTCTGCCCCAACTGTGGGACGGCGGCGGAGCCTGCCACTCCGCCCCCATCTGCCCCCCGTTTTTGCCCCAAGTGCGGCGAATCTCTGGAGCCAGAGGCCCAGTTCTGTCCCAACTGCGGCGCGCCGGTGTCCGCTCCCAGCACACCTGCCGTTCCGCCCACCCCGCCCCACCCTACCATTCCTTCCGCGCCCAAGGCGGGCAAAAAGCCCATCTCCATCCACACCATCATCGGTGTGTGCGCGGTGGCGGTAGTGCTTTTGGTGGCGGTAGTGGGCGTCCGGGCTCTGCTGAAGCTGTTCCAGGGTCCCAGCCAGCAGTTCGCCTCCTATCAGAAGGACTTTTTGATGGAGCAGGGAGTGGACCGTCTGGGCGATTTGGCCGGGGCCTACAATGATTTCATTCACCTCTCCACCGACCTCACCCTCACCGCCGAGGTGGACAACTCCGACATCAATCACTATCTGAAGGACTCCGCCATTGATTTGGGCCTGGATTTGGAGCCCACCCGTCTGCTGGCCAGCGGCAAAGTGAACCTGATGGGCAGCAACATCCTCTCCGGCGCGGTCTCCTATGAGGACGGGGTGCTCTCCTTCGCGGTGCCGGAGCTGGACGAGAATGTATACACCATGGACGTGTCCGCCCTGGCTGAGCAGTACAATGTGTCCGGCCTGGACGCCTTGCAGATCCCCGAAATCCCGGAGGACACCCTGGTCAAGCTGGGCAAGTACTATCTGGATATTGTCCTGGGCGCGGCCAACAAGGAGAATGTCACCATTGAGGATGATAAAGAGGTCTATCTGAGCTACTTTGATGAGACACTCTCCGGCAAGACCTACGTCTTTACCCCCAGCGCGGAGGATTTGGAGGAGATGTTCCTCAAGCTGGCGGACGCCCTGGAGAAAGACAAGGATTTGCGGAATTTTGTGCTGGAGGTCATTGGGGAGAACCGCGCGCTGGTGGAGCAGCTCACCGGCCTCTCCAATCTGGACGAGGAGCTGGACGACGGCATCAACAATTTGGCCGACCAGCTGCGGGACAGCGCGGATTACATGGCCCAATCTCTGGAAGATACCGATTTCACCTGGACCATGGGCGTCAGCGGCGGCCGGGTCTGCCTGCAAACCATTGAGATTGAGAATGGCGACACCATATTTGCCTATGAATCTATGGGCGACGAGGGGAAAGACGGCCGTCAGGATGTGCTCTACTGGGAAGAGTATGGTTCCATGGTTTGGAACTTCTACACCGACTGGAGCAAAAAAGACGGCACATATAGCGGGGAACTGATTGTTACCACTTATGACGAGCAAATCTTCAACGTAACCTTCGACGAAGTGGATTGGGAGAAAAAATCCGCGCTGATGGTCCCCTATGGCTCCTACCGATTCACCATCAATACCCTTTATAACGGCATCTATGAGGTAAATCTGGATGTGGAAAAGGGCGAGAACGGCGGCACCGACCACGTCTTTACCATGAACGGTCTCTCGGAGCTGACCTATGGCGAGCTGGACCGGGTGGAAGTGACCCTCCACACCACCGACAAGGACTCCACCGCCTCCCTCCCCAAGGGCAACAAGGTGGATATTACCGACTGGGATTCCTACGAAATCAGTGAACTCTTCTATGACATGGGCCGCACCTTCCAGGACGAGGTGCTGGACCAGATCCCCCTGTATTGATGTGCACTCACACACCGATTTTGATTCTGGAGGAGGTGGAGCGCCACTTCGGCGGGCCGGACACCGGCGTGGGGCCGGTGTCCCTCACCGTCCGCTCCGGTGAGATTCTGGGCCTGCGGGGGAGCAATGGCGCAGGAAAGAGCACCCTGCTCAAGCTCATGGGCGGGGTGCTCACCCCCCAGAGCGGCTCCTGCCGGCGCTGTGTGGAGCTAGAGGGGCGGGTGGGCTATGTGCCCCAGGAGATTGCCCTGTATGACACCCTGACGGGGCTGGAAAACCTGCGCTTCTGGGGGCGGGTGTACGGTCTGCCCGGAAAGGCCATCCGCCCCCGCAGCCAGTGGCTGCTGGAGCGGATGGAGCTCACCCACAAGGCCCGCGCCCCGGTGGGGACCTACTCCGGCGGGATGCGCCGCCGCCTTCATCTGGCCACTGCCCTCATGCGCACCCCCCGCCTTTTGCTGCTGGACGAGCCCACCGTGGGGGCCGACCCCCGCTCGGCCCAGCTCATTCTCGATCTGCTGCGCCATCTGCGGACGCTGGACTGCGCCACTGTGTTCATCAGCCACCAGGCCGGTGAGCTGGAGCAAGTCTGTGATTGCATCCTGACCCTGGAGCGGGGGCGTCTGCTGACATCCGGCGGGGAGGGGGATGGGGGATGAAACCTCTGCTGGCTGTCCTGTGGAAGGATTTACGCCTCTTTTTCGGCGCCACCGGCCTCATTGCCCTGCTGCTCCCCCTGGTACTGCTGCTGGCCCTCCAGGCGGGGGCGGGGGACTTGATGCGCCAGGCCTATGTGGAGCCGTTTCCCATCGCCATCCGGGACGAGGACAAAACGGTCATGTCCCGCTCCCTCACCAACCAGATTGCGGAAATCGCCCTCTTCTCCCAGGTTCTCCGGGCGGAGCCCGGCCAGAGCGACACCTCCCTTCTGGAGGAGGGGGCCGCAGCCGTTATCACCATCCCCAAGGATTTCTTCTACGACATGTACACCATGGAAAATGGCGCAGTGAAAGTCCTTCTCAACGACGAAATGCCGCTGGAGGCCAGTCTCCTGCGCTCGGTGTTTCTGTCGGTCATTCAGATTATCCGCGCCGACCAGAGCGTGGGGCGGGCGGTCTTTACCTTCTGCTATGGCCCGCTGGACCAGGAGCAGGAGTGGGAGCTGTGGCATCAGACCTCAGTGCAGCTCCTCCAGGACGCACTGGGCCGTCAGCAGGTCTTTGACCAGGCGGTTCAGGCCACCGACTACGCCGCCGCCTCGGGGCGCTCCCTCTTCGCCTGCGCCCTGTCGCTGCTGTGTCTCTTCTTCCCCCTGACCGCGGTGCGCTCCCTCTCGGAGGAGCGGACTCTGGGGGTGCTCCCCCGCTATGTGGCGGCGGGGGGCCGCGCCTGGACCTTCTTCGCGTCCAAATTTCTGGCCGCCCTCCTCCTCACCGCCCCCGCCTGTGCCGCCCTGCTGGCCCTGTTTCGCCCGGCGGGCGGACTGTTGGTGATCCTCACCGCCCTTTTGCTCTTCGCGGGGGCCTTCGGGGTGCTGCTGGGCCTCACCGCCTGGGCGCGGGAGGGGATGGCCGCACAGCGCCGGGGAAATCTCTACCTGCTCTTCTCCCTGGTGGTGGGGGGCGCCCTCTACCCGCTGGAGCTGCTCCCCCCTGCGGTGCAGCTGCTCAGCCGTCTGACCCTCCCTTACTATGCCCGGCGGGGGGTGGAGCTGGCCTACGCCGGTGGGGATGTGGGGGCTCTGATGGGTACTCTGTGGCCGGTTCTGGCGCTGGGGGCTGTGGGGGCTGCGTTGGCTCTGCCCGCGCTGCTCCGCCCTGTGACACGCTCCGCCCCAGCCATGCCCGCCATCCAAAACCCGCCCCAGCAGATGGAACCTGCTGCCGCCCGCCCCGGTGCGGGGGCACTGCTGGCCCTCACCGCCCTCAAAACGCGGGCCATGTCCGGCGGCTGGGCGGGACTGACTGCCCTTCTCCTCACCTGTGCCCTGTGCGGCGGGGTGGCCGCTCAGGCCCTCAGCGGCAGCGGCCCGTCCCAGTTGTCTGTGGCCGCTGTCCCGCTGGAGGAGAGCGATGCGGCCCTGGAACTGCTCCAGCGGCTGGAGGCACTGGAAGGGGTGGCCGTGCTCCGCTGTGCCACTGTCCAGGAGGGCCGCGCTGCCCTCTCTGAGGGCCGTGCGGAAGGCCTGCTCACCATCGGCAGCGGATACACCGCTGCTTTGGAGACGGGAGGCGACCTCCCCCTCTCCTACGAGAGCGCCGCCTCCGCCGCCTCTGCCCAGGCCGCCCGGGAGATCATCGCGGGGCAGGCTTCGGTGCAGCGGGCCCGCTCCCGCGGTCTCCGGGATGCGGCGGAGCGTCTGGGCCGCCCCCTCACCACAGCAGAACAGTCCACCCTTCTGGCTCGGATGGACGAGGAGGACCAGCTGCTTCCCCCGCTCTACACCGTAGAAACGGCCTCCGGCGCGCCCCTTCCCGCCGACCCCATGGCCCCCAATGCGCTGGGCTGCGGGGCGCTGGTGGTGCTGTTTACCCTGTTCACCTGGGGGGCCTGGACGGCACGGGCGGACGCCCGCCGGGTGGAGGCGCGGCTGAAGAGCCTCCCCGGCGCGCTGCTCCTCTCCTACGGCAGCGACGCCCTCTCCCTGTGCCTCATCGGTCTCCTGGCGGGGGCGGTCTGTCTGCTGCCCGGAGGATGGCCCGCCCCGCTGGAGTGGGAGGCGCTGCTGTGCTATGTCCCCTGTGTGGCTGGTCTCACTTTGGCCCTCACCCGCTGCGCCCTCAGCGGGCGCATGGATGTGCTGGCCCCCTTTCTGGCCCTGATTACCTGTCTGGTGGGGGGATGCTTTGGCTCTCTGGAGTCGTTCTCCCCTCTGCTGCGTACCCTGTCCCGCCTCACCCCCCAGGGGTTGGCCCTGGCGGGCGGACGGGGAAGCGTAAGCTGTCTGTTTCTGCTCCTTCTGGCCGCCGCGCTCTTTCTATGGTTGGGACGGCCCAGAGCACATACCATAACATGAGAGGATGATGTACCATGTTCTGTATCCATTGCGGCAAACAACTGCCCGATGGGGTCCGTTTCTGTACCAACTGCGGAGCACCGGTCAAAACCAAGCCCCAAACTCCGCCAGAACCCGCCGTCACACCGCCGCCTCCCCCCGTCTCTACGCCCTTCACCCCCAGCGCACCGGTGCCCCCAGCACCGGAGGCGGAGCCCTCCGCAGCTCCCTTTACACCGCCCGCACCGCCCCAGACCCCGCCGGAGCCGGACATGCAGGCCCCTCTGGAGGACGAGCCCACCGAGATGCTCGGCAAGACTACCATTCCCACCTTTGACTCGGACATGGACCCGGAGGCCACCATGCTCTTCATTCCGGGCAGCCTCTCCCACCATGCGCCGCCTCACTCCGCTTCCTCCGCACCTCCCTCCGAGTCCATGTGGGACAGCACCCCCACACCGCCCCCCTCTGAGCCGATGTGGAGCAGCAATCCCACGCCGCCGCCCTCCGAACCCATGTGGAGCAGCAATCCCACACCGCCCTCTTCGGAACCGGCATGGAACAGCACGCCCACGCCGCCCGCCTTCTATCCCCCTCAGCGGGATGTCCCCCCGCCAGAGGCTATGGGCTATGAGGACCCCATGCAGCCGCCCCGTAAAAAGCGCAGCGCCCTGCCGGTGGTGGTGGCAATCCTGCTGATTCTGGCCGCGCTGGCTGCGGTGGCAGTTTTCTACTTCACCCAAATTGCCCCCGCCAGCGAGAAAGACGCAGAACCCAGCCAATCCCTGGCCGTTTCCGCAGAGGAGCCCTCTGACACCTTGGAGCCCTCCAGCACCCCCTCTTCCGAGCCGTCCGCAACCCCCGCTGGAAACTCCTCCTTCCGGGCGGAGACGCTGACCGGCAGCTATTACTCCGCCTCCAACGCCAATGACTACCTCAATCTGCGTATGAATGGCGACCAGCTCTCCATTCTTCTCCAGGTGGGGAATCAGGCCCTTCTGAATCTCTCCATTCCCACGCCGGACGCGCCGGTCTTCGAGGTGACAGACAACAACCAGCTGTGGACCTTCTATTGCTCTCCCAGCGAGGGCCTGGTAACACTGGTCAACGGCAGCATCACCTACCAGTTCAGCCAGACCGCCGCGGTACCCAGCCCCACCGTCTCCACCCCGCTGAATGGGGACTATCTCTTCCCCACCGACAGCCAGTACATCACCAATGCCGATTTGGACAACTTCACCCAGCAGGAGATTGTCCTGCTGCGCAATGAGATTTACGCCCGCCACGGCTGTAACTTCCAGGATGAGACCATCCGCAACTACTTCCTCTCCAAGTCCTGGTACCACCCGGTGGAGGGGCTCAACGCGTCCACCTTCAGCTCCACCCTGTTCAACGACTATGAGAGTGCCAACGTGGACACCATCCTGGCCTACGAGCGGGCAAAGGGGTGGCGCACATGAGGCGGGGCGCCCTCCTGCTGATGCTGCTTCTGTGCGCCGGCTGCACCGCGCCAGGCACACCGGCGGAGCCCACTGACACACCGTCGCCCACCGCTGCCGCTACACCCACTCCTTCCCCTACTCCAACTCCGACCCCAACGCCCACTCCCACGCCGGAGCCCATCCCCACGCCGCTGCCGCTGGCAGGGCGGAAAATCTGTGTGGACCCTGGGCACTGTGTGACCCCGGAGACGGGAAAGGGCCACCGGGAGCTGGTCTCTCCCCTCTCCGATGAGACGAAACCCCTCTACACCACCGGCACACGCAGCGCCAATCTCACCGAAGAAAAACTCAACCTGTCCGTGGGACTCAAACTGCGGGACGCCCTGGAGGCCCTGGGCGCGGAGGTGATTATGACCCGGGAGGTCTCGGAAATCACCATCAGCGGCATTGAGCGCTGTGAGATTGCCAATGACAACAACTGTGATGTGTGCGTCCGCATCCACGCCGACGGGGCCACAGACCCCGCCGCCCACGGCGTCTCGGTGCTGGTGCCGGGCGGGGACCTGCTGGGCACCCCCTCCATTGAGGAGGAGAGTGTCCGCCTGGGTGAGCTGATGGTGGACGCGGTGGCCGCCCAGACGGGGGCCAAAAACCGGGGCACGGTGGAGCGGGAGGATTTAACCGGCTTTAACTTCTCCGAAGTGCCCAGCGTGCTCATTGAGATGGGCTTTATGACCAACCCGGAGGAGGCCGCCAATCTGGAGAGCGGCGCCTATCAGGACAAAATTGTGGCAGGGATGGTGGATTCCCTGCTGGCGTGGTATGGATTAACCTAGAGGAAATATGCCAATGGAACTGAAACTTGAGCAAAAACAGGCCCAAATTCTCTCCCCCGCCCTCATCCAGTCCATGGAAGTCCTGCAAATGGGCTCCCAGGAGCTGTTGGAGTTTGTGGAGCACACCCTCCAGGAAAATCCGGTGCTGGAGGCGGAGGATCACTTTGAGCGGCAGAACGACAGCCATGAGGAGCTGCGCAAGCTGGAGTGGCTGGAGAGCAGCGACCGCCAAAACTGCCTCTACTATCAACAGGATGACGAGGACCGCCCCCTGGCCCCCTTTGGAGTGGCGGAAAATGAGGAGGACACCCTATACGGCCACCTTCTCTTCCAGCTCCAGGGGTTCCCTGCGGAACCGGCGGTGGACGCCGCCCGCTTCCTGGCTCAGTGCCTCAACCCCAGCGGCTGGCTGGATGAATCGCTGGAGGACCTAGCCCCCTCTTCCGGCCTCCCCCTCTCCACACTGGAGGACGGGCTGCGCCTCATCCAGTCGCTGGACCCGGTGGGGGTGGGGGCCCGCAGCCTCTCGGAGTGCCTGTGCCTCCAGCTCCAGCACAACAACCCCACCGATATGCTGGCTCTGCGCATCGCCCGGGACGGTCTGGAGGCCCTGGCCCGCAACCAGTACGGCCTGCTGGCCCGGCGGATGGGGGCGGATGTGGGGGCGGTGCGCGCCGCCTGCGAGCGCATCCGGGCCCTCAACCCCCGCCCCGGCGCAGGCTTTGCCAGCCGGGAATCCCCCTCCTATATCACCCCGGATTTGATTGTGGTGGAGCAGTACGACCACTTTGAGGTGCTGCCCAACGACCGCTTTTTCCCCAAGCTGAACCTGAACAGTACCTATACCCACATGCTGGAGGAGCACCCCGACCAGGATCTGGAGCACTACCTCACCGACAAGTTCCGGCAGGCCAAGTGGGTCATGTCCGCAATTGAACAGCGGCGCTCCACCCTCCTCGCCTGTGCCCGGTGTATTCTCCGGCGGCAGGAGCCCTTTTTCCGTCTGGGGCCGGGGCATCTGAGCCCCATGCTCCTCTCCGATGTGGCGGCGGAGGTGGGGGTCCACGAGTCCACCGTCAGCCGGGCCATCAAGGACAAGTACCTCCAGTGTGCCCGGGGTGTCTATCCGCTCTATTACTTCTTCTCCCGCAAGCTGGGCGAGGATGGGGACGGCTCCACCGCGGACACCGCCAAGGCCCTCCTGCGCCGACTGGTGGAGGAGGAGGACAAGCACCATCCCCTCTCCGACCAGAAGCTCTGCGAGCGGATGGAGGAAGAGGGGTGCCAGCTCTCCCGCCGGACGGTAGCCAAGTACCGGGAAGAGCTCCACATCCCCAACACTGCCGGACGCAAGCAGTATAACTGATTTATTAATCGCCGCAGCGGCGGGGGGTTTTGTGCTCGCCGCACGGGCCGCTTACCCAGCGGGGGCACCGCTTTCTTTGCCAAAGAAAGCGGTGAGAAAGAAAGCGCAGAGGGGGGATACCCCCCTCTGCACTCCCCCAAGGCGCAACCAGGCTTGAGTTCTGCTGCGGAGGGATTTCCCTAGCTTGGCGCAGCAAAAAGCCAACCCTGGTGCCTATGAGGACAGTGTTGTACTGCTCAGCAAGACAGGTAACCCTGATTTGGGCAAGTCTGTTGCCACAGAAGAAGCTATAAGTTGGCACCCACAAAATGGGGCGGCC
>DXDX01000190.1 GCA_019115265.1 Candidatus Flavonifractor merdigallinarum
TCCTTGACGAAACGCGAAGAGGCTTGTCACAGACCGGGGTACTGTGGTAGGATGATACCAGTACGAAAGAAATGGGGGAGAGGGATGTTTCTGGACACATTCCGTCTGCCTGGGGAGCACTGGGAATCCGACTTTCTGGCGGGCAGCCCCAAAGCCAGGCGGACTTGCTACCGCTCCTATTATCCCTTTGGGGTGTTTCCGCCCCGGCAGCTGGAGCAAATCGAATGTGCGCCGGTCACCATTTTCTATGGCGGAAACGGCTCCGGGAAGTCCACCCTGCTCAGCCTCATCGCTCAGGTGCTGGGGGTGGAGCGGGGCGCGCCCTTTAACCACAGCGCGTTTTTTGACGACTTTGCCGCCGCCTGCCGCGCCACCGGAGAGGGGGCCCCGGCGGGGAGCCGTCTCATTGCCAGCGACGATGTGTTTGACTTCCTGTTGGATTTGCGCTGCATCAACGACGGGGTGGAGCGCCGGCGGGAGGAACTGCTGGAGGAGTACGCCCAGCGGCGGCGGAGTGCCTATCAGCTGCAATCTCTGGAGGATTTGGAGGAGCTGAGGAAAAACAACGCCGCCAAGAGCGGCACCGGCTCCCGCTTTGTCCGGCAGGCGGGGATGGTGGATACCCCCGAGCGGTCCAATGGGGAGAGCGCCTTTCTCTACTTTACCGAGCATATTCGAGAGAACGCCCTCTATCTGCTGGACGAGCCGGAGAACAGCATGGCGGTGGGCTACCAGCTTCAACTGCGGCAGTTTTTGGAGGATTCGGTGCGGTTTTACCGCTGCCAGCTCCTTATCGCCACCCACTCGCCCTTCCTACTCTCCCTGCCGGGGGCCCGTGTCTATGATTTGGACAGCCGCCCGGTCGCTGTGCGGGCCTGGACGGAGCTGGAGAACATGCGGGCGTATTATACCTTTTTCGAGGCGCACAGCGCCCAATTTGAGTCAACTGGATAGAATACCGATAACGGGGGAAATGGCACATTTACATCAGACTGATGGGAGGAAACAGCGATGAAAATTGCAACGGCACAACAGATGCGGGACATGGACCGTGTGGCGATTCAGGAGCGGGGGATTCCCTCCGTGCAGCTGATGGAGCGGGCGGCCCAATCCGTGGCGAATGCGGCACTGGAGCTGGCGGTGGCCCACCGGACAGGGGAGGGGCCTGGCCGGGCGGTGTGCTTCTGCGGCGCGGGGAACAACGGCGGCGACGGGGTCTGTACCGCCCGGCTTTTGCTGGAGGCGGGTCTGGAGGTCCGCTGTATTTTGGTGGGCAAGCGGGAGAAGATGACCCCCGACTGCCGGGAGATGGAGCGCCGTCTGGAGGCGGCCGGAGGAGTGGTGGAGGATTTTGACCCCAACTCCTCCGAGTTTGCCCTGTGGTGTCTGGAGGCGGACGTGATGGTGGATGCCCTCTTTGGCATCGGTCTAAATACCCAGCTGCGCGGAAACGCGCTGGTGGCGGTGCAGATGATGAACACCTGTGACATTCCGGTGGTAGCGGTGGACATTGCCAGCGGGGTGGAGGCGGATACCGGCGCGGTGCTGGGGGACGCGGTGAAAGCGGATGTGACGGTCACGTTTTCCCTGCCCAAGGTGGGGCAGTTTCTGGGCGAAGGGGGCCTGCGCACCGGCACTTTAAAGGTGGCGGACATCGGCATCCCCCTGGACCTCATTCTCTGGGCGGAGGAAAATCAGTTGTCTTCCGTGACTCGGGAGGATGTCTATCTCCCCCGGCGGCCCCGGGACGCCCACAAGGGGGATTTTGGGCGGGTGTATATTCTGGGCGGCTCGGTGGGCTTTTCCGGCGCGCCGGTGCTGGCCGCCCGGGCCGCGCTGCGCACGGGGGCGGGGCTGGTGACGGTGGGGGTGCCTGCGCCGGTATGGCCGGTGGCCGCCGCTAAACTGGACGAGGCCATGCCCCATCCGCTCCCGGCCGGTAAGGAGGGGATGCTCTCCCTGGAGGCCATGGAGCCGGCCATGGCACACCTGTCCGCCTGTGATGTGGCCCTCATCGGTCCCGGATTGGGGCGTGGAAACAGCGCGGCGTCGGTGGTACGCCACCTGATTCGCACCTGTCACAAGCCCCTCATTCTGGACGCAGATGGCATAAACGCCTTGGAAGGGCATATGGATATTCTGGAAGAACGCAAGGGGCTCATCACGGTCCTCACCCCCCACGATGGGGAGTTTGCCCGCCTGGGCGGGGACCTCACCGGCGGGGACCGTCTGGCGGCTGCCCGAAGCTTTGCCGCCCGCTACCAGTGCTGCCTGATTTTAAAGGGATACCGCACCATCACCGCGCTGCCGGACGGGCAGGCCTATGTGAATACCACGGGCAACCCCGGCATGTCCAAGGGGGGCAGCGGCGATGTGCTGGGCGGAATGCTGCTGGCGCTCATGGGGCAGGGGTTCCGCGTCCGGGAGGCCGCCCCCATGGCGGTGTGGATGCACGGCCGGGCGGGGGATTTGGCCGCCGCGGAGCTGGGCGAGTATGGCATGCTCCCCGGCGATCTGGTAGAGCGGATTCCCCGAGTGCTGCGGGAGTGTGAGGGGCGGCGGAGCTGAGCCCCTGCGAAATGGGGAGGAGTGTGTTTGCGCCGTACCGTTGCCGCACTGATGATGGCTCTGCTGCTGACAGGCTGCGGAGCCAGCGGAGAGAACGCGGACGACCTGGCTCTGGAGGCCCGGGGGGCCTATTTGCAGATGGAAACCTGTGCCGCGTCGCTGGCCATTCAGGTGGACTACGGCAGCCGGGTCTATGACTATGGGATGGATGTCACCTGGGAGCGGGAGGGAGAGACGACCCTCACCCTCACCGCACCGGAGGAGGTGGCGGGCGTCACCGGGCACATTGCGGCGGGGGAGACCGCGCTGGAGTTTGACGGGATGTATGTGGAGACCGGGCCCCTGGACGACCAGGGGCTCAGCCCCATGGACGCCTTTCCCGCTCTGCTGGCCGCCCTGAGGGAGGGCTATCTGGCCCAGTGCTCTTTGGATGAGGTGGAGGAGGCGCAGGTCCTCCACCTCACCGTGCGGGACCCGGAGGGAGTGCCGGGGGAGGGGAGAGAGGTTCAGCTCTGGCTCTCCGCCGGGGATTACACCCTGCTGCGGGGAGAAATCAGCTCCGATGGGGCTACAGTGCTCACCTGTGAGGTATCCAACTTTTCCATGGCATGAATCCAACAGGAACAGAATGACCTTTCTGCACAGAAAAAAGCCCTCGGCAGAGTTTTGCCGTCCGCAGACGGCAAAAGAAAATTAAAAATGTTTTTTCGGGGACATGCGTCTCGAAAAAAACTCTTCTCAGCCCACAAGCGTACACGCTCTGCGTGTGCGACGCAGTGGGCTGCATCTTTTCGAAAAAATGCTTGCATTTTTGAGAGGCGTGTCGAACTTGTTTGACACGCTGTGACAAGGGGGCGTTTGCCCCCTTGTTTTTTAGCGCCAAAAAGAGACAATCTTTTCGTCGTGAAGGACCTTGAGGGACAGAACGGCTAGGGGGGCCAGAATCATACCGGAGGCGCCGCCTGCGGTAAACCCCAGATAGAGGGCGGCCAGGGCGGCCAGCGGGGGCAGACCGGCCCGCTGCCCCACCAGACGGGGCTCCAATACGGCCCGCAGCAACGCCGCTGCCGCCCACAGAACCACCAGACCCAGCGCCATTCCGCCCTTTCCCCAGAAAAAGGAGAGGACAGCCCAGGGCAGAAGGACTGCGCCGGAGCCCAGAACCGGCAGCAAATCCACCAGGGCAATCAGCAAGGCCCAGAGCAACGCGCCCTGTACCTTTAAAACACAAAGCCCAACGGTGAAGAGCACCCCATTGAGGAGGAACAGCGTGCCCTGCACCTTGAGCCAGCCCCCAAAGGCGCTGCGCAGAGCGGCGCAGGCGGCATCCCATTTTTCCAGGTGCGCAGGGGAGAGCTGCCGGCGGAAAAAGGAGCGGACCGTCTCACGGTCGGCGCTGAGAAACGCGCCGGCCAGCAGTGCGGTACCGGCGGAAAAGGCCAGATTTGGCAGACCGGACGCCCACCGCCCCAGAGCAAGAGCGGACTGGGTGGCCGCCGTGGAGAGAAGGTCCCCCATGGCCTCGATTCCGCCTTCCATCGCCTGGCGCAGAGGCTCCTGGAGGGGAACGGGAGCCCCCACCAGCGCCCTTCCACCGGCGTCTTTCAGCGACCCAATCCAGTCCTGCGTCCCATCGAGCAGGAGGGGGAGACGCTCCAGCAGCTCCAGGCCCCCCGCTGTCAGCCACCAGCCCACCAGACCCGCTCCAGCGCACAGCAGCACGGTGAATCCTGTGAATACCGCCCCAGCTGCCGCCCCCCGGCTCAATCCCAGCCGGCACAGCCACCGCACGGGCTTTTCCAGAGCAGCGGCCAGCGCGCAGGCGGCCAAAAGAGGGAACAACCAGGGCAAAAGCCACCTCAGGATTAGCCACAGGACCGCTCCCACCAGGGCGGTGCGGAAGAGGGGGTGGAAGGTC